>JAJRXO010000670.1 GCA_024276255.1 Chloroflexota bacterium
AAGAAATCGCTGGCCTATTCCCTCACCTTCCAGGCGCCCAACAAGACCCTCACCGACAAAGATACGGCCAAATTACGACGCAAGATCGTGGGCCGTCTGCAACGCGAGTTGGGCGCTGAATTACGCCAGGCCTGAGCCCGTATCCGGCTGGCGGCTACGCTCTCCGCGATTCCTGCGGTTTTGCATTCCGGCCTGATCCTGAGTATAATGATCGGGCTATTGGGCGGTTAGCTCAGCTGGCTAGAGCGCCACGTTGACATCGTGGAGGTCACAAGTTCAAGTCTTGTACCGCCCACTGGTACGCGACCCTGCGGAACCCCAGTCCGCCGGGTCGTTTTTTATACTGCTGCCGGCTTTGTGCGCAGGCTGATGTCGGCCATTGGTTCATTTGTTTTTGCCCTGTCATTTCGTTACAATCCAGATTATGCCGCAAACCTTTCTCAGCACCAGCCCCGCCTACACCCGGCAATGGGCCCAGGACCTGGCCCGGCAATTGCAGCCGCCCCTGGTCATTGCCCTGCAAGGCGATCTGGGCGCCGGCAAGACCCTGTTCGCACAGGCTTTTGCTGCCGCCTTGGGGGTGCGTCAGCCGGTGACCAGTCCCACCTTCACCCTGATCAACGAATACGAACTGCCGGATGGCAGCACCCTCTATCACGTCGATTGTTACCGGCTGACCGCAGCCGTGGCCGAGGCGCATGCGCTGGGCCTGGAAGAGTTGTTTGATCTGGGCTTTGTGATCATCGAGTGGGCCGATCGCATCAGCGAGCTGTTGCCGGATGACCGCATCGACATTATCATGGAGGACGCCGGACCGCAAAAACGCCGCATCCAGATCATCGACCGCCGCGCTGTGCAGCCGGTTTTGCCTGCTGTAACCACACCATGAGCCTGTTATTAGCCCTCGACACTGCCACCCAGTACGCGGCCATCGCCCTTAGCAGGCCGGGGCAGATCCTGGCTGAGTTCAACTGGCGATCGCAGCGTCGCCACACGGCAGAGCTGGCGTATCTGGTCGATCGCCTGTGTACCCTGCAGGATGTTACACCGGCGGAAATTCAGGCTATCGCGGTCACCATCGGCCCCGGATCCTACACCGGCGTACGGATTGCCCTCAGTTATGCCAAGGGTTTGATCGCCGTTCGCCCCCTGCCACTCATGGCTATCCCCACCCTTGATTGCCTGGCCTATGCAGCTCCGCTGGCGTCTGGCCCGGTTTGCGCCATGGTAGCTGCCGGACGTCGTCGTTTCTGCTGGGCGATGTACCAAAAAGATGGCAGCGATATCCAGCGCCAGAGCGATTGGGGCTTAAACACCCTACCGGAAATCGTGGAGCAGCTGACTCAGCCTGCTTACTTTATCGGCGAACTGACCGCTGACGACGCGGCCTTTCTGCAGCAGCAAACGCAGCAGGTGGCCGGTATCATCCCGCCTGCCCTGGCCATGCGCCGGGGCGCTGTGCTGGCCGAATTGGGCCAGCAGGCCCGGCAGCGCGGCGCCATGGCCGATCCGGTTACGCTCAGCCCCATCTATCTCGGATAAGCGTCTCCCATGACCGAAACCCAGTTGCCGGTTGTCATCGATGCCATGCAACTCAGCGACATTCCCGATGTCATGCGCATCGAACGCCAGGTTTTCCGTATGTCGTGGAGCAGCGGCATCTATCAGCGCGAGCTCACAGCGAATCCCTGGTCGCACTACTTTGTGCTGCGTCCCCGACACGAGCAATTACCTCCCATCCTGGCCTATGGCGGCGTATGGCAGATGGACACCGCAGCTCACATCCCCACCATTGCCACGCATCCGGACTACCGTGGTCTTGGGTTGGGCGGTTATTTGCTTTGTCATCTGCTGCTGGTTGGCGTCCACCTCGGGTGCCGCGAGGCCACGCTCGAGGTGCGCGCTTCCAATCGCGTGGCCCAGCATCTGTATGGCAAACTGGGCTTTGTGGTGGTCGGCTCACGGCCCCACTATTACAGCGACAACCTGGAAGATGCCCTGATTATGACCCTGGCCCCCCTCGATGCAGACGCATTGCAGGCTGAATTGCGTGCGCGTGGCCATCACCTGGCCAGCCAGTCACTGTTCTCCATTCCCCACAGGAGCTGATTATGTCCGACCTGTCCCCCCTCGCTGCTCTGGCGCAAACCATTCACTATTGCCGGTTCTGCCCATTGGGTAAATTACGTACCCATGCCGTTCCCGGTGAAGGTGCAGAGGATGCCGAGATCCTGTTTATCGGCGAAGCGCCCGGCTATCACGAGGATCAGCGGGGGCGGCCCTTTGTGGGGGCTTCGGGTCGATTGCTGGAGAAGCTGCTGGCCCGTATTCAACTCATGCGGGAGCAGGTCTACATAACCAACATCATCAAATGTCGGCCCAACAACAATCGCGATCCTCTCCCTGATGAGATCGCCGCCTGCACACCCTATCTGCGTCAGCAGATTTCCCTGCTGTCGCCCCTGCTCATCGTCACCCTGGGCCGCTATTCCATGCATCATTTCTTCCCGCCACACACCTCCATCACGCGGGTGCATGGTCAGCCCCTCGAGCAGGAGGACTATGTGGTGCTGCCCATGTTCCATCCGGCTGCCGCCCTGCGCAACCCGCAATGGATGCAGGCCATGGAAGCTGATTTTGACAAGATCCCGCACATCTTGCAGCCATTGCGCCAGAAACGCTCACAGCCAAATCAGACCGGCCCTGACGATGTGGAACAACTCAGCCTTTTCTAAATCCGGCACGATCTATTTTCGATCTGCCTTCACTAAATACATGACAACTGACCAATAGGAGCCACTGTTGACTTATCATTCCAGCACAGAAACAGCACTACGTATTGTTCCCTTGGGCGGCCTGGGGGAATTCGGCAAGAACATGATGGTGTACGAATATGGGGATGTGATGTTC
>JAJRXO010000671.1 GCA_024276255.1 Chloroflexota bacterium
GCGTCGCGTCTAGCCCGATCCGTGATCGGGCGGGTTAACTTGACGGAACACTATTGCGGGATATGAAAGCCGCGCCCAAATCGGGCTTCGGTTAACAAGACGCGGGGCCCGACATGGGTTGCCTGCATCTGCCGGGCCCACCCGGCCAATGGGATAGCAACCTACAAAGACAAATTTGGCGGTAAAGCCATGGGCCGTTATAATCGTCGCATGTCCTGACCGAACGGTCAGTCAGGATGCCATCATCACACTCATTAATCGACACTCACCATGGAAAACACCGCGAGATCCCGCAATCGAATTCTGGCTGTGCTCTTTCTGGGCGTTCTCATGGGCGCCCTCGACATCGCCATCGTCGCCCCGGCCCTGCCAGCCATGCAGGCGGAATTTGGCATCACCGACCGCCTCCTGGCCTGGGTCTTCTCCATCTACGTGCTCTTCAATCTCGTGGGCACACCCCTCATGGCCAAGCTGGCCGATGCCTGGGGACGTCGCACCATCTACATCCTCGACGTAGCCCTCTTCGGCATCGGCTCCCTGCTGGTTGCGCTCTCGCCCAGCTTTGGCATCGTGCTGGCAGGCCGGGCCATCCAGGGCTTTGGCTCCAGCGGCATTTTCCCCGTGGCCGCGGCCGTCATCGGCGATACCTTCCCGCCGGAGAAACGGGGCAGCGCCCTGGGTATGATCGGCGCTGTGTTCGGACTGGCTTTTCTCATCGGCCCCCTGCTGGGCGGCGCCATCCTGCACTTCCTCAGCTGGCACTGGCTGTTCCTGATCAACATCCCCCTGGCGCTGGTCCTCATCCTCTTCAGCATTCCCCTGCTGCCCAACGAACGGCCCGGTATGCGCTACGGCTTCGACTGGCCGGGCATGATCACCATCGGACTCAGCCTGGCCGCGCTGACCATTGGCATCAATCAACTTGATCCAAAGAATCTCTCGCCCGATAATGTGCTACAGAGCTTCGGCTCGCCGTTGGTCTGGCCTTTCCTGCTGGTAACCATCATTCTGTTGCCCCTTTTCGCGTGGATCGAAGTCCGTGCCGACGATCCCATCGTGCGCGTGCGGCTGTTCCGCTCGCGTCAGGTCAGCATCAGCAGTTTCATCGCCTTTGGCGCCGGCCTCGGCGAGGCCACGCTGGTGTTCATACCGGCCCTGCTCGTACTCGCCTTTCACGTCAGCGCCTCGGCGGCCAGCTTCATGCTCCTGCCGGCGGTGCTGGCCATGGCCATCGGCTCGCCTACAGCAGGAAAAATGCTCGATCTCAAAGGCTCGCGCTTCGTCGTCCTCATCGGCTCCAGCCTGCTGGCCGCGGGCATGTTCGTCATTGGCCTGCTCGACATCACCCTGCTCAGTTTCTATGTGGCCGCGGTACTGGTAGGACTGGGGCTGAGCTCGCTGCTCGGCTCTCCCCTGCGCTACATCATGCTCAACGAAGCCTCGGCCCATGATCGGGCCGCGGCCCAGGCCCTCATTCGCATCTTCACGGCCACGGGCCAGCTCACTGGCGGCGCCCTGATCGGGGCCATCGCCGCCTCCCTGGGCGGCGGAGCTGCCGGCTTCAAGGCAGCCTATCTCCTTGTGGCCGGCATCGCCCTGGTGCTCACCTTGCTCGCCACCCGCCTGAAAAGCCAGCAGGAAGAACGCCTCACCGTCCTGCAACATCACAGCCAGCGTCCACACCAGACAGCGGGCGCCTGAACCCACCTTTCTCTGAACCCATACCATTTTCTCACTGGAGTTGATAATGTATCGTCTCGTTCTCGACCTGCACAA
>JAJRXO010000672.1 GCA_024276255.1 Chloroflexota bacterium
AGCCAACCCTGGCGTTCGTGACTACCTCATGCAGGTAGCGCGACACTGGATCGAGTTCGGTATTGACGGCTGGCGGCTGGACGTGCCATCGGAGATCGACGACGATGATTTCTGGCGTCAATTCCGCCGCGTGGTCAAAGATACCAATCCCCAGGCCTATATTTGCGGTGAAATCTGGGGACCGGCCCAGCGCTGGCTACAGGGAGACCGGTTTGACGCTGTGATGAATTATCTGTTCACCGGCGCCGTCCTCAGTTTTGTGGGGCGCAACAACCTTAACAGCCACTGGCAACATCCCGAACTGAACGTCACCCCGCAAGAGGTTTCCGCCTTTGCCAAACGCATCGAACACATGCTGTCTCTGTACGATCCACAGATCAATCTGGCGCAACTCAATCTGCTCGACAGTCACGACACGCCGCGAGCGTTATGGCTGCTGAACCAGGACATAGCGGCCCTGAAGCTGGCCGTGCTCCTGCAAATGACTCTGCCCGGCGCCCCCAGCATCTACTACGGCGACGAGATAGGCCTGCACGGCGGGCCCGATCCCGACTGCCGTGAGGCATTTCCCTGGCAGCAGCCGCAAGTCTGGCGACATGAGCTGCTGGATTATTTCCGTCGGGCCATAGCTCTGCGCCAGGGTCTGCCCGTATTGCGCCGCGGTGATTATCAAACCCTGGCCGCCCAGGGTGCTGTTATGGCCTTCCGGCGCACCTCGACCGATCAGCAAGCGCTTATCATCATCAACAGCGCCCTGGAAACGCAGGCGCTCAGCCTGCCCCTGCACGCCATCGACGACGCCTCGGTGCAGCAGGTGTGGCCACAAGGGCCGGGCCCAGCCCTGAGCCGTCAGGCAAACAACTGGCAGATCGAGCTGCCGCCGCAAACAGGCGCCGTATTCATTTCAGCGCCGGTACCCATCCAATCTCCCCTTCCCCGCCGCTAACGAAACGCTAATATAGTTCTGATGAAGCATATATCCTATTACGATTCAATAGATGAAAGGGTATGTGACATCCGAGAGGGGTGTTCACCGGACCCGCGAGGAGTAACAGACTCCCATGAATGAATTCAATTATGCTCTTTTTGACGAGGTAGACATGCTACGAGATCTATTTGGATCGCAGCGTTCAGAATTCGATAATGATAAAATAGATGAACTGATAACCGAACCACTGCCTATTTTGCCCCTGCGCAATATCGTGGCCTTACCGATGGCCGTTATCCCTTTGGCCGTCGGCATTCCTCGTTCGGTCAAACTCATTGAAGACGTGATGGCCGGCAACCGTATCCTGGGGCTGGTGGCCATGAAAGACCCCCAGATCGAGGAGCCCGGCCCCGGTGAAGTCCATCAAACCGGCGTCATCGCCGTCATCCACAAGGTGGTGCACACAGACGATGGCAGCCTGCAGGTCATTGTACAGGGCCTGGAGCGCATCCGCATAGACGAATGGCTGCCGCCGGATCCCTACCTGCGAGCGCGCGTGCATCGCGTCCCCGAGATTGTGGAAGAAGGGGTCGAAGCCGAAGCCCTGCGTCAGAGCCTGCTGGAGCTCAGCGCCCAGGTAGCTGAGCTGTTACCCAACATCCCCGAGGGAGCTGTCGCCTTTCTGGAGCAGGTCAAGGATAATCGACAACTGGTGTACATTGTTGCCGCCAACCTGCGCATGGAAATCGAGGAAGAGCAGGCACTTCTGGAAGAGGACTCGATCAACGAGAAGATGCGCATGCTCATCAATTCATTGATGCGCGAGAAAGAAGTCCTTATCATCCGCAAGAAGATCGCCGAAGAAGCCTCGGAAGAGCTGAACAAGGCACAACGCGATTATTTCCTGCGCCAGCAGCTGGAAGCCATCCGTAAAGAATTGGGCGAGGGCGACGAACAGGAAGCGGAGACAGAAGAATATCGCCGCAAGATCGCCGAAGCCAAATTGCCGCCCGAGGCCGAAAAAGAGGCCCTGCGCGAGCTGAAACGCCTGGAGCGCATGCCCCCGCAGGCAGCCGAGCATTCGGTGATCAAAACCTATCTCGATTGGTTGCTCGAACTGCCCTGGAACACACTCAGCGAAGACAACCTCGACATCGCCCACGCCCGCCAGGTGCTGGATGAAGACCACTACGACCTGCAAAAGGTCAAAGACCGCATCCTGGAATTCCTGGCCGTACGCAAACTGGTGCAGGAGCGCGGCATTGAAGAGGCCGAAGGCAACGAAGGCGAGGTGCCGGAAGCCATGGGCGCCATTCTTTGCTTTGTGGGCCCGCCCGGCGTGGGTAAAACCAGCCTGGGCAAAAGCATCGCCCGAGCCCTGGGACGGGAATTCACGCGTATGAGCCTGGGCGGCATGCGGGATGAGGCCGAGATCCGTGGGCATCGCCGCACCTATATCGGTGCCATGCCCGGCCGCATTATTCAGGCCATCAAACGCACCGGCACCCGCAATCCCGTGTTCATGCTCGACGAGGTGGATAAAATCGGCATGGACTGGCGGGGCGATCCCTCCTCTGCCCTGCTGGAAGTGCTGGACCCGCAGCAAAACAACGCGTTCCGCGATTACTATCTTGATGTCGATTTCGATCTCAGCGATGTGATCTTCATCACCACGGCCAACACGCTCGATACCATCCCCCCGCCTTTGCGCGACCGCATGGAGATCATTACGCTGGAAGGCTACACCGAATACGAAAAACTGCGCATCGCCGAAGGCTATCTGGTGCCGCGACAGCGCCGGGCAAACGGTCTGCGCCGGAACGAAATCCACTTCAGCGAAGATGCCTTACGCACCATCATCCGCGACTACACCCGCGAGGCGGGCGTACGCAATCTCGAACGCGAGATCGGCAAGGTCTGCCGCAAGGTAGCGGTACAGATCGCTGCCCACGAGGTGGAGCAGATCGAGATCACTCCCGACCACGTACGCGAATTCCTGGGTCGTCAACGCTTCTTCTTCGACGCCGCCCTGCGTACCGAACGCCCCGGTGTTGCCACCGGCCTGGCCTGGACGCCCGTTGGCGGTGACGTGCTCTTTGTGGAAGCCACACGCATGAAGGGCAAGGGCAATCTCGTGACCACCGGCCAGCTGGGCGACGTCATGCGGGAATCCGTGCGCATCGCCTTCAGCTGGGTGCAGGCCAATGCCGAGCACATCGGCGTCGATCCCGATCTGTTCGAGCATTCCAACTTCCATGTGCACGTACCGGCTGGCGCTATCCCCAAAGATGGCCCCAGCGCCGGGGTGACCATGGTCACAGCCATCGTCAGCATGCTGGTGGGGCGCCCCGTGCGATCCGACCTGGGCATGACCGGCGAGATCACCCTGCGCGGTCAAGTGTTGCCCATTGGCGGCCTCAAACAAAAGGTGCTGGCCGCACACCGGGCCGGACTCAAAACCGTGATCCTGCCTGAACGCAACGAACCCGACCTGGACGAACTGCCTGACGATGTACGCCAGAGCATGACCTTCATCACGGTCGACAGCATCGAACAGGTGCTGGAAGCCGCCCTGCGCAACGGCGAAGAGGCCACGCCGGAATCTGAGGAAGACGAAGCAGTGGCCGAACCCGCACTGCCCTGAACTGAGAACCTCCCGGTTATTGCTTCCCGGGAGGTTTTTTCATGCGATCGGCAACCTGTCGATCAGAAATTTCCGTTTGTTTTACCTTCCATGGGCCGGGAAAGCACACGCAACCATACTCAGTGACACTGTATCAATATAGTCGGTGGCACTGCCCCCCTCTAGCTCCCCCCGACGCTCCGCTTTCGGGGGGAGGAGTCACCAGCTGCTGCAATCAAGCTACCCGGCAAGAGTGGGCGGCAGACAAAGGCTGTAAAGAAATCCAGGCTGCACCTCCCTGACCGCAGACGGCAGCGCCAACCCGCTGAACCCCCCGCACATGCCAGGTCAACAAAGTTGTTTGCGAAGCCAGAGCTGCTGCGCCAAGCCTTACGTGGGGGGTCTGGGGGGCATGTAATAGTCCCCCAGCGGGGGGTGGCCGGGGGGCGGCGCCCCCCGGAATCCGGCGGCCAGCGTCAACTCGACTGCCGGCCAGCACTGCAGCATCACAGACCTGGCTGCTGGCATCCCCCCTTGCGACCTAGCTATCCTCTTATGGTTCCTCCCGACGTTAACTCTCTCGGAGGGGGGAGAGACACGGCTTCACTCTGACCGACGGCCAGCAGCAAGCGCCGACTCAACTGGTACAGTGTCATACTCAGTACAGGGGCCAGAGGATGGGAATCATCACGGTGGAAATGACCCACAGCAGAAGATTCAGGGGGGCGCCCACGCGGGTGAAGTCAAAAAAGCGATAATTGCCACTGCTGTACACCATGGTATTGGTCTGATAGCCGACCGGGGTCATGAAGCTGGCCGAGGCAGCGAAGGTAATCGCCATCAGGAAAGGGGTGGGATTGGCGCCCAATGTGTGGGCTGTAGAAATAGCCAGGGGCGCCAACACCACGGACGTGGCCTGATTCGACATCGCCTCGGTCAGGCCCATGGCCAGCAAATAAAAGGCTGCGATCAGCACCCAGGGCTGCATATCCCCCAGTCCGGCCAGGATCTGCTGTGCCAGCCATACACCCAGGCCCGAATTCTGCACTGCAGCCTCCAGTGAGAGAATACCGCCCAGCATCACCAGCACGCGTTTATCGAGCGCAGCATACGCTTCATCCAGCGTAAGCACGCCCGCGCTTACCATAAGAAACGCAGCCAGCAGCGCGCTCACCATCACCGAAAGCCAGCCCAGCAAGATCGTCACCACCATGGCCACCACAATTCCCACCACCCACGGCCACGAGGGCTTGCGCCTGGGCACCTCCAGGTTATGGAGCAATAAATAATCCGGGCTCTGTGGCAGCTTCTGCAGGGCCTCCTTCTCGCCGATCAGCAGTAGCATATCACCGGCCATCAAAGTCTCGTAGCCCAGCTTGCTGAAGAGTTGCATACCACCGCGCCGGAGCCCGATCGCAGCCATGCCATAGCGCTGGCGGAAGTTGATCTCCTGCAATGAATAGCCGATCAGGGACGACTTGCCCGAGATCACCACTTCAGCCAGCGCCAACCGATCCTGCTCATGCCAGAAATCAGGCCAATGCTCGTGCGAAGGCGAGATCACCAGCCCGGCGTCAGCCTGGATGGACATCAACTGCTCGACGGATGCTTTTACCAGCAGGATGTCGTGGGCGCGAATGGTGCGCGAGGCCGAGGGCATACGGATAGCGCGGCCATTGCGCAAGATATCCAACACAGATACATCATAGCGCTTCAATAGTTCCGCGTTAGCCAGAGTCTGGCCCACCAGCACCGAGTCGGGCAGCACCAGCACCTCCGAAAGATATTTACGCAGACCATAACGATCGACAAGCTCCGGCGCTATCTCGCGATCAGGAAGCAGATGCCGACCGATCAACAACAGATACAGGATGCCAGCGATCAAAATGATGATGCCCAGGGGGGCAAAATCGAGCATGCCAAACGGCGGCAGGCCCGCATTCTCTGCCAGGGTGCTCACCAGCAGATTGGTGGAGGTGCCGATCAGCGTGGTGGTGCCTCCCAGCATGGCTGCGAACGATACCGGGATCAGCAATCGCGAGGGCGCCATATCCATATCCCGGGCAATACGGAACACCAGGGGAATGAATACCGCCACCACGGCTGTGTTCAGCAGGAATGAGCTCAACACGGCCACGCTCAACATCAACATCAACATGAGCAATTGCTGATTAGTGCCTGCAAGTTTCACCACCCAGTCGCCGACCATATCCAAAACGCCGGTATACTGAATACCGGCGCTGATCACGAACATGGCAGCAATGGTCACCGTGGCCGGGTTGGCAAAGCCTGCCACCGCCTGATTCGGGGTCACCAGGCCGAACAGCATCAACACCATCATCACGCTCAACGCCACGTAATCCAGCCGGAAACGCTCGGTGGCGAACAACACCACCGTGACCACCAGCAGGACCAGGATAATAATACCTTGCAGGGTCATTTGCGACCTCGTTTTTTCATAACGGGTTCAGGCCTTGACAAACGAAAGCATGGTGCGTACGAGTACATACAACGCCATTGCCACGAAAAAACCGCCCAATAACCGGTTTTCCATACTCAAGAACAACGTCAGAGCGCCGAATAAAAGCAGCCCCAACAGGCCGCCAAGTAACAGCAGTACCGGTATAACCTTATGCCACTGCCGTTCCTCCACCAGGCGCCAGATATCGCGAAAGCTGATCGAAGCTTCGCTCCGCTTTGCCACCGCCCTGCCCCGGAATACAGCCGACTTCCCAGTCATCGACTCCTCCGCTTCTGCCAGGTGCTCAGCGACCATCTCCTCCCCCACCGCCTGCCCGTGTTCACTTGTCGTTTTCCCCATGGCGGTCAACATCCACACAAAACCGGTGATCATACACACAGCACTGACGGCAGTAAGAACTATCAGGATCACTAGCATGATGGCTTCTCCGGTACGAATCGTGAACGCAAAAATCAAAACCCGTTTGAGCAATTATAACGGATTCATCCCGCCTGGCCAAAGTGCCTGGCAGGGGATGGCTGTGTCCCAGATTTTTAGCAAGACTTGGGTCTCTCCGCATCACGATGAGTGCACGTAGAACAGGCATCCGCTGCATCCGTGGCGCGCCGAAGGCCCGGCTTGCAACCGTCCGCTGCCGGGAAGGGCGATTCATGAATCGCCCTTACACCCACAGGGCGGAAGCCGCCAACGAATTCATGTCAAGCGAATTGGCCGGGTCATAGTCTGTAGTTTGGCACTTTTCCCTCACATAGGCCATACTACGCATGGAGTCTGAATTCAGGAAATAAAAGCTCACAGGCAATCCCACCCCCGGGTTCACCAGTGTCCGTAATGACAAAATTTGTCGCCCCGGACACCCCAGGCTCCTGAAACATCCCCCCATCCAGTTTGATCTCTGCTTCGTAAATAGCCGATGGTTGAAATCATCGGCTGCTATAAGAAACCTGCTGAAGCAGGTTGCCATCGCGAACCTGCCAACGTGTTTCAACACGTTTTCTGTGGTAGCCAATGAATTCATTCATTGGTTGCCGGGCCG
>JAJRXO010000673.1 GCA_024276255.1 Chloroflexota bacterium
CCCAGAAAGTCGAGGGGCCAGGGCATGGCGGCCACGATAGTGACCACATCGATGAAGTGAAAGTGGTTGGCGACCACGATAAGAGGGCCCTCTTTGGGTAGATTCTCTTTGCCCTCGATGCGGAAATCTGCGACGGTACGGAGGCTAAGGCGAGCGGCGCGGCTCATGAACCAGCGGATCAGGCGTCGCCGGGGATACTTGAATTTGGGAGTGGGTGAGGTCATAAGATTGTTTCGATGATTAGATGCTCCGTAGTCTCCTCGTCAAATGTTTTGCTGAGTTGATGAAAATCAGGTAAGTAGACAAGTAAACCAGTAAACCAGTAAACCAGGAGACCAGGGATCAGGAGACCAGGAGACCAGGAGCCTAGGAGACTAGGATATCAGGGGATCAGGCCGGTTGGGGGCGGCGGCAGGTGCCTACAACATCTCTTTGATACGCTGTGCGACCTGACGGGTCATGCCAGGCACGGCCGCGATTTCGTCGATGTTGGCATTGCGGATGGCGTCGATGCTGTGGAAGTGTTTGAGCAGCGCCTGACGGCGTTTCATGCCCACGCCGGGGACGTCTTCCAGCCGGGAGTGCGTCATGGCCCTGCTGCGCAGGTGGCGCTGATAGCCGATGGCAAAGCGATGGGCTTCATCGCGGATGCGTTGAACGAGATACATTTCGGGGCTGTTGCGGGGCAGGCGCACGGGCCGGGCCTGCCGGGGCTGAAAGAGGAGCTCTTCTTTTTTGGCCAGCCCCACCACGGGCACGACCTCATACAGGCCTAGCTCCTGCAACACCTCGACTGCCACATTGAGCTGCCCTTTACCGCCGTCCACGATCAGCAGATCGGGCAGTGATTTCCATACGGGATCAGTTTTGCGGCCCGGGAGCTCCTCGGTGTCTTCGATGGCGCGGCGGTAGCGGCGATGCAGCACCTCGCGCATGCTGGCGTAGTCGTCAGGCCGACCGATCTCGCTCACGCTGCGCACCTTGAAACGCCGATATTCGCTTTTGCGGGGTGTGCCGCGCACAAATACAACCATGCTGCCCACGGTGTTGGTGCCCTGCAGGGTGGAGATATCGAAACATTCGATGCGTAAAGGCGGCTTGGGCAGATTCAGGGCCTGCTGCAATTGGGCGATGGCTTCGGTCTGGCGGTGGGCGTCGGCCTCCCACTGTGCCTGCATGGCAGCGAGCGTACTGTGGGCGTTCTCGGTTGCCATGTTGACGAGCGCTTTTTTATCGCCGCGTTTGGGTACATGCAGGATCACGCGGCTCCCGCGTTTACTGCGCAGCCAGCGCTCGATGATATCGATTTCGTCGAGCTCCCGGGGCAGGAGGATGGTGGGGGGCAGATAGGCGGCATCGCTGTAAAACTGTTTGATGAAGGACGCCAGGATCTCGCCGTTGTCTTCTTCGTCGGCGCCCTCGAGCATGAATGTTTCACGACCGATCAGGCGGCCGCGGCGAATGAAGAAGACCTGCACGCATGTGTTGCCCTTGTCCCGGGCCAGAGCGATGACATCTTCGCTCTGCTGGCGGCCGGAGACAACCTTTTGACGTTCGACGATGCGCTCGGCGGCTTTGATCTGATCGCGGTACATGGCGGCGCGTTCGAATTGTAGCTGTTCGGCAGCCTGCATCATGCGCTGGTTGAGCTTGGCCAGGGTTTCTTTGGTTTTGCCCTCCAGAAACTGGCACAGTCCGTCGACAATGGCCCGGTATTCACGACGATCGACCGCCCCGATGCAGGGGCCAGCGCAGCGTTTGATGTGATAGTACAGACAGGGGCGCTCGTCGCGGCCGGTGATCACCCGCGAACAGTCGAGATAGGGGAAGACCCGTCGCAGGGCTTCCAGGGTCTGGCGCACGGCGTAGCCGCTGGTGAAGGGGCCATAATAGCGGGCGCCGTCGGGCAGCATGCGGCGCACAATGGATATCTTGGGGAAGTCGTCCTGCCAGTGTATTTTGATGTAGGGATACTGCTTGTCGTCTTTGAGCCGGATGTTGTAGCGCGGGCGGTAGCGCTTGATGAGCTCATTCTCGAGGATGAGCGCTTCCAGCTCGGTGTCGGTGACCATCCATTCCAGATCGACGATGTCGGCCACCAGACGCCGGGTTTTTGCCGCATGCCTGTTTTGATCCTGAAAATAGGAACGCACCCGCGAGCGCAGGTTCACGGCCTTGCCCACGTAAATGACGTCGTTGCGGGCATTGCGCATGAGATAGCAGCCCGGTTGTGTGGGCAGTTGTTTGAGCTTGGCCTGCAGGGCGGGAGAGAGCTTGGGTCTGGACACGGCTGGGTGTGGGGACAGTCAGGAGAGGATGGAGCCTGGTTTGTGAGGGGAAGATGGCAGTTCCATGTTACCGATTCCGTTCGCGCATGGCAAATTGGCGGCCCTCAACGATTTTCATCCCAGGGGATAGGTGGTGTACCATTCCAGCCGGCACGACAGTGAATTTTTGTGTCGGAGCCCGATTCTTATGCGCCAAGCCTCACCTCGCCCCTCCACCGCTCCCAGTATCTGGCCGTATATCTGGCTGGGTGTGGTGGGCCATTTGATCTGGGGTTCCTATCCGGTGCTGGCCAAACGGGCCATCCAGGAGGCGCCGAAATTCTCGATGCTGGTTTTCGCCTGGCTGATGGTGGTGGCAGGGGGGCTGATTGTGGCGCGTGTTCGCGACGGGCTGTCATGGCGGCAGATGGCCCACACCCTGATGCGGACGCGCACGCTGTGGCTGCTTTCGCTGTTTGTGGTGACCCGTTCGGTGACCAATGTGTTGGCCATTGATCTGACCCGGGCGCTGTGGGTGCAGTTGATCAATTTGATGGCGCCGTTTGTGGTGGCGTTGCTGGGCGCCTGGGTGTTTGATCAACCCACACCGCGCTTCACCTATGGCGCCCTGGTGCTGGGCACCATCGGCTCGGCGCTGGTGCTGGTGGAGGACTGGTCGCAACTGCAGGCGAACTTTACTGGACAGGATTTGCTGGGCCTGGGCACGGCGATGACATCGATGTTGGCCCTGGCGATGTATTTTCAACTGGTGCGGCGCAGCCATTTGCAACACACCAGCGGCGGTCTGATTATGGCGCAGCAGGGGCTGTCGGCCTTGCCCGTGTTTTTATTGCTGTCGTGGCTGTCGGGCGAGAACTGGGGGGCATGGACATCGATTTCGCTGGGGGGCTGGCTGGCTGTGCTGGCGGTGATCTTCCTGGTGCAAGTGGCAGGGAATCTGATTCAGATCACAGCCCTGGGCGGGGTGTCGCCGGCGTTGGTGACCAACATGATGGCGTTGCGGCTGATCTCGGCCCTGGTGCTGGGATGGTTGATCCTGGGTGAGAAGTTGCATACGCCCTGGCAATGGCTGGGTTTCGTGGTGGTGATTGCCACAGTGACCCTGTATCTACATTTGCAACGCACATGAAGCAAACGTCGTTGGAGCGCCAGTTATGGCCGTATCTGGGCCTGTCGGTGCTGGCTCATTTTCTTATCGGCAGTTATCCGGTGTTTGGCAAGCGGGCCATTGCCGAGGTCCCCAAGTTCGGGCTGGTGATGCTGGCGGCCATGGCGATGATGATCACTGCCGCGGCGGTGATGCACTGGCGCGAGCACGTGGATGCGGGGACGTTGTGGCGGGTGATGCGAGGGCAGCGCGTGCTGTGGCTTTTTTCGCTGGTGGTGGCGGGGCGTTCGGTTACCAACATCCTTTCCATCTCGTTGACACAGGCAGTGTGGGTGAGCCTGATCAGCATCCTGGCGCCGTTTCCGGTGGCCATGCTGGGCACGTGGGTCTTTGCTGAACCCACGCCGCCCTACACTTACCGGGCAGCGACGCTGGCCACCCTAGGGGCGGTGATGATGCTGGTGCCTGACTGGCGGCATGTGAGCGCGGGCTTTACGGTCCGCGACGCCGCCGGCATCGGCGTGGCCATCGTCTCGTTGCTGTTATTTGCCGTGCATTATCATCTGATCCGGCGCAGCCATCATCGCCATGTCAGCAGCGGCATGATCTTGTTTCAACAGGGATTGGCCATGAGCACGGCCTTTCTGGTGCTGACCCTGCTGACGGGCGAGGATTGGGGGAGTTGGGGGCGGGCGTCGTCGGGCGCGTGGCTGGCCGCGCTGGCCGTGATCCTGTTGCCCCAGGTGGGGGGCAATCTGGCGCAGATCACGGCCATGAGTCGGGTGACCCCGGCCCTGATCACGAGCTTCATTGCTTTGCGTCTGGTGTCGGCCCTGTTGCTGGCGGGATTGATCCTGGGGGAGGTCCTGGTGGCGCCCACGCAGTGGCTGGGAGCGGCGCTGGTCATCGGGGTGGTGAGCGTGTATCTGGCCTTGCAGCATCACAGGTGATGTGCCGACACATCGCCACATCCTTGCGACGCCCCCGACTATCCGGGCAGTTATTCCAACCATCGCTTTTTGTGGTACTATCTCGGCTGGGCCGTCACTCAGCCCGCCTGCCCCGTAAATAATCCACAGATGACACAGATTGACGCAGATTTTTTTTATTAGTCCATAGTCTATAGTCCATAGTCCGAAGTCCTTTCGGGCGACGAGCAACCTGGAACTTGCAACCTGTAACCTGCAACCTGCAACCTATCATCGTCAGATGATCCTTTGATTCTTATGCGTACCCGACGATCTATCCTTGCCCTTTTGTTTGGCGTTGCCGCCTTCCTTCTCTATCGTACCACAGCTGCGCCTGGTGTGCTGTTCGGTGATGCCGGCGAATTTCAGTTCACCTTGCCCCTGCTGGGCCTGTCCCATCCTACCGGCTATCCCCTGTTTCATCTGTTGGGCTGGGTGTGGGAGCAGTTGTATCAACTCAATCCGGCGCAGGGCGCCAATCATTTCAGCGCCCTGTGGGGGGGCGTGGCTGTGGGTTTATTCTACTGGTTGGCGGCTGAAATACTGAGCCAGATGGCCGGGCAGTTGCGATGGCAGCGGGGCAGTGGCTGGCTGGCCGGTATCAGCACCATTGTCTTTGCCGCCAATCCCACCTTCTGGGGCGAGGCCACACGGGCCGAGGTTTACACCCTGCACGCCGCCCTTATCACCCTGCTGCTCATCGTCACCCTGCGTCTGGCGCAACGGCATTGGTTCCAGAGCAGCCAGCGGGAGCCCGCCTTCCCCTGGGCCTGGGCCCTGGTGCTGGGGCTGGGAATCACCCATCACCTTACCATTATCTTGATCTGGCCGGCGGTGGCCCTGTTCGTGTTGTGGCAGCGGCCGCAATTGCTGGCCCCGCGTCGCCTGTGGCGTCTGGCTCTTGTGGCAGGTGCTCCCCTGCTGCTGTATGTTTATGTGCCCTGGCGCGCCGCGGCCAGCCCCTGGCTCTTCCCCAGAATCTCCCCTCAGTGGCAGCTGACCCTGTTCGACAGTAGCCCTCTGGGCATTCTGCGCTTTATTCTGGGTGTGGGATTTGCCCCGGCCCTGCGCAGCGCCGGCGATGCCGTGGCCCAGATCCCCCAGGCTGCCCATCTTTTTTATCTCCACTTCAGCTGGCCCGGCCTGCTATTGATTGGATTGGGGATTCTGGCCCTGATACTGGAAGAGAAAATGCCCCTGTTGCTACTGACCGGGGTCAGTTTCCTGGGTATTGTGGTATTCAACCTCTTTTACGGCATCGGCGACATCTATACATTTTACATTCCCGCCTATCTCATCGCCACCCTCTGGCTGGGCCTGGGCCTGGCATATGCAGTCGAGCTCCTGCAACGTCTGTTCAGCCGACGCTGGCATACGGCCCTGCTGGCATTGAGTTTGTTGGTGCTCTTGCTGCCCGCATGGCACGTGCGCACGTACAGGTCTGTCTTTGATCGCAGCGACGATCACAGCGCCGCTGAGCTCTGGCGTCAGGTGCTGAGCACGTCCGGCCTGCCCCCCGATGCCATTCTCGTCAGCAACGATCGCGACGAAATCACGCCCCTCATCTATCTGCAGCAGGTGGAAGGCCAGGCGCCGGACATGCTGGGCCTGTTTCCCCTCATCGCTTCGGGCCCGGATTGGTCTGATCTCAATGCCACGCTGCGTTCGGCCCTGCAAAGCGGGCGACCGGTGTTTACGATCAAGCCCATGACCGGCCTGCAGACGCTGTACGAAACCTCTTCCCTGAGCGATAACCTGACTCAGGTGCTGCGCCCGCATCCCGCGCCCGATCCCAGCTTCGAGCAACCTTACGGTCCTTATCTCCGTTGGCTGGCGATTGCGTGGTCGGGCGATACGGCCCCTGGCGGCACGATTGAGGTCACATTGAGCTGGCGGGTGGTGCAGACGCCCCCTGTAGTCTGGCATAGCTTTATGCAGATCTACAACGAGGCCGGCGAAAAGGTGTTGCAGGCCGATGATCACCGGCCTGGCGGCGATTACCTGCCCTCGACCCTGTGGCGACCGGGCGACATCGTGCAGGACAGTTTCCTGTTGCCCTTACCCCAGGATCTGCCTGCCGGCGGCTACACCCTGGTAGCCGGGTTTTACGATCCGCTCAGCGGCCAGCGCATGGCCGATCCCCTGCCAGTCGCCTCCATTCAATCTCCCTGACGGGGACGCATTCATGTTTGCCCTAAACTCTATCCCTGATGAACTGAAACAGCGCCTGCTGGCTGCCGGTGTGAAGGATGCCGAGAGCCTGCGAGCGGCGCTGGAAGCAGACGCTGATCTGCGCGCCCAGTACGAACGCTGGCTGGTGAGACTGGTTTTGCAGCGTTTTGCCGCTACAACTGACGCTGAGGCCCTGCAAAAGCTGACAGAGCAGTTGCCCATGCTGTTGGAGCCGCCCATGATCGAGGCGATTGAATCAGCCATCAGGAAGGCCGAGCAGCGGGGCGACGCCGTGAATGCCGAGGCCCTGCGGCAGCGCCTGCATGCCCTGCACGATATCAGGATGCAGCATGAGCAGGCGCAATTGCACGCCCGGCTGGCCCGCATCCTGCTGGCCTTTGTGCAGGCCGGAGATGATAACATGGCGGCCGCGGTGTTCTGGCAAAATCGGGAGCTGCTGGCGACCGATGACGCGGAGGCGGTTCTCATCAACCAGTTCGAATCGCAGGACAGCACGGCCCGCCTTCATCTGCAGCGGCGACGGCAATTATTGCGCATGCTGCGCCTGCGCTGGCAGGAAATGCAGGAGGATTAGTCGCGGCCGCGGCGTATGGCCACGACTTCTGCCATGATCGCCAGGGCGATTTCCTCCGGCGTGGCAGCGCCGATATCCAGGCCCACGGGATTATTCAGACGTCGTAATTGCGCTTCATCGAGACCCTGTTCACGTAGCGCCTGTCTCCGTTTCTGCATGGTCTGCCGCGAGCCCATGACGCCGATGTAGCGGGGACGTTGCTGACTGGCTGCCACCAGCGCCGGCAGATCGATTTTATCGTCGTGGCTGATCACGACCACATAGCTGTTGGCGTGCAATTTCAGAG
>JAJRXO010000674.1 GCA_024276255.1 Chloroflexota bacterium
AAACCCCCGGTTTTGCCACCCTCTACCATGCCAGCCAGATCAGTGGCTGGCAATGGGAAAGCGCCCCCATCCCCGAGACCGTTGGCCGCCGGCCGGCGGCCGTGTTCGACGTTGATGGCAATCTGCACGTGGTGTATCAGATCGGCAGGCATCTGGGCGAAGAAAGCGACATCTTCTATACCGCCCGTATCGACGACGAATGGTCGCCGCCGCAACGCATTTCCGATGGCGAAGCGCCGGCCGATCGACCGCGATTGCAGATCGATCTCAACGGCATCTGCCATGCCGTATGGCGACAGCGCAGCGCCGAGGGCAAGCAGGTCTTCTACGCCCGCAGAGACGAAGAGGGCTGGCAGGCGCCCGTGCCCCTCAGCCCCCTGTTGCCCCACACCGGCTCCCCGGCCCTCGCCATTGCCAGCCGCTTGATCCTGCACAGCGCCTGGAACAACCAGCAACGCTTTGAGCACGTGTACAACGACGTACAAACTCCCGACTGGGACGCCCGGGAGCTGGCGTTGAGCGATGGCTTGCGTATCAGCGCCCCGGTTTTGACAACCGACGATCAGGATCAGGTGCACGCGGTATGGGTGTGTCAGGTGGATGAGACCATGTGGGAGCTGCGCTACGCCCGGCGGGCGCCTGTATTGCAGGAAACCATCTTCCTGCCGCTGGTGTAGCATGGCGCCATTCAGCGCCCCTTGAATTTGACCCCAACCTGATTGCAAGCTACAATTACTGGTTGCTATGCCCAGTGTAAATATCGGGCGTAGTATCCCTCCCTGCAAGCTCAACTTTAATTCCATTTCCAGCCTAGTGTTCGAAAATCTTTCAGACAAACTCCAATCTGTTTTTGATAATTTAGGGCGTCGTGGTCGACTCAGCGAAGAAGATGTCGATAAGGCCCTGCGTCAGGTTCGCCTGGCCCTGTTAGAAGCTGATGTCAACTACAAAGTTGTGAAAGATTTCGTGGCCCGGGTGCGGGAACGCGCCGTGGGGAGCGATGTCCTGCGCAGCCTGACGCCAGCGCAGCAGGTCATCAAGATCGTCCATGAGGAACTGATCAAAACCCTGGGCGAAGCAGCCAGCCTCGACCTTTCGGGGCAGCCACCCCATGTGATCATGCTGGTCGGCCTGCAGGGCTCCGGCAAGACCACCATGGCCGCCAAGCTGGCCGCCCGCCTGCGCTCATCGGGGCAGCGGCCCCTGCTGGTAGCAGCCGACACCTACCGCCCCGCCGCCGTCACCCAGCTGGAAGTACTGGGCCGGCAGATCGACATCCCCGTGCACAGCGAGGGCACCGCGCCGGCCCCGCCGGACATCGTCAATCGGGCCCTGCGGCGGGCGCGCGAAGAAGCCCGCAACGTGGTCATCGTTGACACCGCCGGCCGCCTTACCATCGACGAACAGATGATGCATGAGCTGGTGCAGATCAAGGCACTGGCCAGGCCCCGGGAAGTGCTGCTGGTCGTCGACGCCATGACCGGCCAGGAAGCCGTGCGCGTGGCCTCCGACTTCCACCGACAATTGCAACTTACCGGCCTCGTGCTCACCAAAATCGACGGCGATGCTCGCGGCGGCGCTGCCATCTCCATGCGCTCGGTCACCGGCGTGCCCATCAAATTCCTGGGCACCAGCGAAAAAATCGATGGCATCGAGGTCTTCCATCCCGATCGTCTGGCCTCGCGCATCCTGGGCATGGGCGACATGCTCACCATCATCGAAAAAGCCGAGTCCGTCATCGACAAGGACGAAGCCGAACGCATGGCGCACAAACTGCGTTCCGCCTCCTTTGATCTGGACGACTTTCTCAAGCAAATGCGCCAGATCAAGAAAATGGGCCCCCTCATGGGCATCATGGAAATGATCCCCGGCATGGGCCGGATCGCCAAGGAGATCGATCCCCAGGCCGCGGATCAACAACTGCGTCAAATCGAAGCGATTATCAGCTCGATGACCATGGAAGAACGACACAGCCCCCGCATCCTCAACGGCAGCCGCAAACGCCGCATTGCGGCCGGTTCGGGCACGTCGGTTCAGCAGGTCAACGAGCTGCTATCACAGTTCCGCCAAATGCAACGGCTGATGAAACAGTTACAATCTGGTCGTCGTGGCAGTTTACCGGGACTTTTTGGATTCTAATTTTCCATTCATTGCTAACTATCCCACCTAACAGGCAATTCATCAGGAGTTTACATTCACTATGGTTCGTATCCGTTTACGCCGTACCGGCTCCAAAAAACAGGCATCCTATCGCGTGGTCGTCGCCGATCAGCGCTCACCTCGCGATGGCCGCTTCATCGAAATACTGGGTCACTACAACCCTCGCACCGATCCGCCCACGTTCGAAATTGATCGCGAACGCACGCGCTACTGGCTGCAGCAAGGCGCCCAGCCCAGCGATGCTGTCAAGCAGATCCTGCGCAATGTCGATCTCAACGCCGTCCCGGAACCGGAAGCCGAAGAAGCCGCCTGATCAGCGGTTCACCCTTCACCCTTGGCGCTCACTCCTCATCGCATTATGAAACAACTCATCGAGTTTATCGCCCAATCTCTGGTCGAGCATCCCGAACAGGTGCAGGTGGATACGCATCGCTCAGGCTCCAGCCTCTTTGTCGATGTGACCGCTGCCCCGGGAGATGTGGGCCGCCTTATAGGCAAACGCGGCCGCACCGCCGAAGCCATTCGCACCGTGGCCCGTGTGGCGGCAACGCGCCAGGGTATTCGCGTCACCGTCGATATCGACTGACGCCACCCCCTGCACTGAGCCCGCCAGGGCTCATTCCCAGCGGCAACCCTCGTGCCCGACCGGTTCTCTGGCCGGGCACGATCTTTTCTCACCCCACCTGCCATGCCCCGAACCCTGCAAAGCCATCTCGCAGTCGGCCAGATCATCGGCATCCATGGCATCCGCGGCGAAATGAAAGTGGCTGTCATGACCGACTTTGCCGAACGCTTCACTCCAGGTTCATTCCTGTGGATCGAGGGCGAGGACGCGCCGCGGGCTGTGGTGGCGGCGCGCCCCCACAAGGGCTACCTGCTCCTGCGCATGGCCGGCCTGGAGACCCGCACCGATGTGGAGCCGCTGCGTCGACGCTACCTGCTCATCGAACGCAGCCAGGCCGCGGCCCTGGCCGATGACGAATACTACGAGGACGAGCTGTTGGGATTGCAGGTGGTGGCCGAATCGGGTCAGCACCTGGGCGAACTGACCGAGATCCTGTGGACCGGCGCCAACGAAGTCTATGTCGTGCAGGGCGCCTGGGGCGAGATCCTGCTGCCTGCCATCGCCGAAGTGGTGCAGGAAGTGAACCTGGTTCAGGAACGCATGGTGGTGCGCCTGATGCCGGGGCTGGTTCCGGCGCTGGATGACGAAATCGGGGCGGGGGAGTAGGCCAGGGGATCAACTGAGGGGCAGGATCGGGGGCAGGGCCCCGCAACTTTTGCTACGGGCTGGCGTCTACAAAGATACACGGACGGCTTTTCCATACAACCGCGCAACGAAGGTTGGCCTTGAGCCGCCAGAGCGCGGGCGCGTCTACAGAACGCCATTGTCTTTGTCATTCAGGAGTGTGCATCGTGCCCCGTCGTCGATTCTGGTTTGCTATCCTGCTCGCTCTGCTCATCGGCTGGAGCAGTATGCCTGTCACCGTGCAGGCGGCCCCACCTCAAAGTGGTGGCAAAGTGCACAAGGTCCGTCGCGGGGAAACGCTGTCCGGCATTGCCGTCCGCTATGGTGTGTCGGTGCGTGCGATTGCCAGGGCCAATCACATTAAAAACCGCAATCGCATCTACGCCGGCATGCGCCTGTGGATTCCCACCGGAAGCGGCAACAGCAGCAAGCCGCCAGCCAACACGAATGGCTCCCGCTATGTGGTGCGACGCGGCGACACACTTTCGGCCATTGCCCGCCGCTATGGTGTTACGATATCCGCCCTGCGTCAGGCCAACAACATCAGGAATGTCAATCGCATTCGCGTCGGCCAGAATCTCATCATCCCCGGCGGCAGTCAGCCCGCCGCCAGCCCACCCCCCACCAGTCCGCCTGCCCCAGCGCCTGGCAACGGCAGGAAATGGATCGAAATCGATCTCTCACAGCAACGTCTGATCGCCCATGAGGGAGATCGCATTATCCTCAACACCCTCGTCAGCACCGGCCTGCGCATGACCCCCACCCCCGTGGGCCGCTACCGCGTGCGCGTGAAGATCCGCAGTCAGACCATGAGCGGCCCCGGTTATCGCCTCCCCAACGTGCAATGGGTGATGTATTTTGTGGGGGCCTATGCCCTGCACGGGACGTACTGGCACAACAATTTCGGCCACCCCATGAGCCACGGCTGTGTGAATCTGCGCAACCGCGATGCCCGAACTCTCTACAAGTGGGCAGGCAAGGGGACGCTGGTGGTCATCCACCGCTAAAATAAGGACGGCACAACCGCAGACCGATCATGCCCATTGCTTGGGGGGCATGGCTACCGAATGACCGTCCTGAAGACGCTCATCGAAACGCACGGTGCGCAGCAATCCCTCGCGCAGGCTCACCTGCGGCTGATAGTCGAGTAATGCCCGAGCCTTGTCAATATCGGCCAGCAAACGCGCCACACCCCCGCTACGTTCCTGGTTGTAGATCACGTGGGCCGGCCGCTGGGTTACCGCCTCGATATGCGCTACCAGCTCATTCACACTGGTCTCCACACCGCTGCCGATGTTGATCACTTCCCCATTGATGTGCGGGCGATCTCCGGCCTCGATCAAAGCATCCACGACGTCATCGATATACACATAATCGCGGGTCTGGCGGCCGTCGCCATGCACCACCACGGTGCCGCCGTGCAGGATCTCGCGCAGCATCTTGGGCACCACCGGCGGATAGGCGGGCGGCAGGGCCTGCCCGGGGCCATAGGCATTGAATACGCGCAGGGCAACCGTCTCGATGCCAAAATGTTTACCAAGCGTGAACATGTAATGCTCGGCTGCGTATTTGCTGACAGCATAGGGAGTGAGCAGCTGGGGCACCACGTTTTCATCCACGGGCTGACGTTTTTGATCGCCGTAGATCGTACCCGAAGAGGCCAGCACGATGCGCTTGACCCCGACCGTGCGCATGGCCTCCATCAGGCACACCGTCCCCCCCACATTGACGTCATTGTAATCGCGGGGATACAGAATCGACTGCGGCAGCGACACCTTGGCCGCCAGATGGTAAACGCAATCGATATCGTGCAGCAATGTCCACAGTTTGGGTTGATCCCGCACATCACCGCGGGTGAAAAAGACATCCCCGATAAGTGCGGTCTCATTGCCGGCACTGAGATCGTCGATAACACGTACATGATGGCCCGCAGCGGCCAGACGATTGGCCAGATGATGGCCGATGAAACCGGCGCCGCCTGTAATGAGATAATGCTTCATAGAT
This sequence comes from Chloroflexota bacterium, assembly GCA_024276255.1. Taxonomy (GTDB): domain Bacteria; phylum Chloroflexota; class Anaerolineae; order J102; family J102; genus JAADGC01. Next base: position 5,414 of record JAJRXO010000674.1, read on the forward strand.
TCAGCTAAACTCTCGCAAAGTCACAAAGGCGCAAAGGAACGAATCACAATTCGTTTTACCGATTCTTTTACGTTCTTTACGGCCCAGGGAGAGAATTTTTGGGATACAATTAATCCGGGTTAGAACGATTGCATTATAGCATAAGAAGATGCTTGGGGATAATTGCCGCTGATGATACGATAATGGCAGTGACGAAAATCCGACCTTGCGAGGCCGGTGCGTTCATACAATCATCTGCGCCTGACGGAGGTATTCATGCGTACAGATCTACCAGCAGTTTCACTCGCCCTGTTGCCTACTCCCCTGCAGGCACTCCCTCGCTTCTCGGCCTGGTTGGCGGCTGATGTCGAAATCTGGATCAAACGCGATGATCTCACGGGCCTGGCCCTGGGGGGAAACAAGCTACGCAAGCTGAGCTATCTGGTGGCGGATGCCCTGCAGCAGCAGGCGACCGATCTGGTGACAACCGGCGCTGCCCAGAGCAACCATTGCCGGCAGACCGCCGCAGCCGCCGCCCGCGTGGGCCTCGGCTGCCATCTCGTGCTGCGCGGACAGGCCGGTGAGCGCCCCGGCGGCAACGTGCTACTGGACCGGCTGCTGGGCGCCGAACTGCACTGGGCGGGCAGCAATGATACGGGCCCGGCCATGGCCCGCGTGGTGCAGTCATTGCAGGCCGAGGGCCGCAAGCCCTATGCCATTCCCCTGGGCGGCTCCACCCCGATTGGGGCGGCCGGTTATGCCTATGCCTGGCTGGAGATGAGCGTTCAGGCCCGCGAACGCGACCTTGAGTTCGATGCCGTTGTCTTTGCCACCAGCTCCGGCGGCACCCAGGCCGGCATGAGCGTGGGAGCGGGCGATCAGGCGTGGCCGGGCGAGCTGCACGGCATCTCGGTCGACCATAAAGTGCCGCATTTGCAGCAGATCACAGGCGAACTCACCCGGGCCACAGCAGCCCTGCTGGATGTGCCATCGCCGCATCCGGTGATCATCCACGACGACTATCTGGGCGCCGGCTATGGCATGGTGGGGGATCCTGAACGAGAGGCCATCCGCGGCCTGGCCCGCAGCGAGGGCATTCTCGTCGATCCGGTGTACACCGGCCGTGCCCTGGCCGGTCTCATCGATCTGGCGCGCAGGGGCGCGCTACACGGCCGAGTGTTGTTCTGGCATACGGGTGGCACCCCGGCCCTGTTCGCATACGAGCACGATTTACTGCATACCTGAGCCCCGGTCGTAGCTCCCCGGCCTGATCGCCATGGTTTCCTGGCGTAACGGATCTTCGCTTTCCTTGGAAGCCCCCCCTGCTATCGAGTATAATGCCCTTAAACCCATACAAACCCGGGACTTCTTCCCTGCTCAAAAAGTACAGGTAACAATACATCACCATGGAAATCAGCTGGTACGGATTATCCTGTTTTCGTCTGCGCAGTCGCGCCCTGACCGTCATCGCCGATCCCTATGACGAATCCATTGGCCTCAGCCTGCCCCGCATGCGCGCGCAGGTCGTCACCGTCAGCCATCAGGCCCCTGGCCACAACAATGCTGCGGCCGTACGCAGCCCCGAACACGTCTTTGACGGCCCCGGGGAATACGAGGTCAACGGCGTCTTCATTCAGGGCGTTCCCACCTTTCACAAGGGCCCGGTTGGTCAGCGCCAACGCAGCACCGCCTTCGTCTATCATTTTCCCGATCTCATTGTCGCCCATCTTGGCGACATCGGTGTGCTTCCCCGCCGCGAACAGATAGAATTACTGAGCGAAGCCGATGTGCTGTTGCTGCCCGTGGGCAGCGGCGACACCCTGGATGCAGCCAGGGCCGTTGAGATCGTCACCGCCCTGGAACCGCGCGTGGTCATCCCCATGCACTATGCCCAGCCCGGCTTACGCCTGCAACTCGATTCTGTCGACAAATTCATCAAGGAAATGGGGGTGCCCAAACCCGAACCCCTGCCCAGCCTCAAACTGAGCAATTCCAAACTCACCGGTGAAGAAACCGAAGTCATTTTACTTGCCCCTCAAGGAGTCAGCGATTCATGATCCGCCGAACACCCCTTCTGATCGTGCTCAGTCTTTTCGTGCTGGTGCTTGTTGCCTGTGGTAACAAGTCCACGCCCACCGCTGATGCTACTGCGGCAGCGCCTCCGGCCGATGCCCAGACGCTGCTGACCGAAGCCCAGACTGCGCTCGATTCCGGAAACTATGCCGAAGCCGTCAAGAAATTTCAGGCCGCGGCCGCAGCCAATCCCAGCCTGGAGGCCTATTTTTGCCTCGGCAATGCCTACACCCGGCAGGGCAATCTTGCCGAAGCGGAAAAAGCCTACCAACAGGCCCTGAGCATCAACCCCAACCATGCCGCCACGCTCTCAAATCTCGGTGTTGTGTACTATCAGTTGGGCAAACTCAGCCAGGCCAAAGATGTCTTCACACAGGCGCTCGATGTCAGCCCCGAAGACGCTGCCACCCATTATCTGTTGGGCGCGGCCGAACTGCAGCTGGGTGATCAGGCGGCCGCTGAAAAATCCTTCCGTCGCGCCCTGGAGATCGATCCCACGCTACCGGAAGCGCATTTCGGCATGGGCATGCTCTACCGCATGCGCGGCGATACAGCCAACGCTATTGCCGAATTCGAAACGTTTCTGGGTGGACCGCCTGCCCAGGACCCCCGCGCCAAAACCGAGGCCGAAAAGATCCTCCAGGAACTGAAGAATCAATAGATCACCGTGAATTTACAACAATACGAATCGTTCCAGCTTGCCAATGGCCTTACGCTGGTCTGCGCCCCCATGCCCGCGGTGCGCTCTGTGTCTGTATCCATCTACCTGCGCGTAGGCTCCCGCTACGAATTGCCTGCGCAGGCAGGCATCGCCCACTTTCTCGAACATCTCCTGTTCAAGGGCTCGCAAAACTGGCCTACCGCCCTGGCCATCGCCAATGAAATCGAGGGGCGGGGCGGTTATCTCAACGCCTCCACCTCCCGTGAATTCACGGTTTACTGGCTGCATATCGGCGCCAGCTATTGGCAAAATGGCATCCATTTACTGGCCGACATGATACAACGCCCTCTGCTGGGCGACGAGGACATCGCCAAAGAACGACATGTCATCCTGGACGAAATCCGCATGTATCATGACGTGCCCGAGGACTGGGTGGCGTTGTTGTGCAGTCAGGCCATGTGGGCCGACCATCCCCTGGGACGTGATATCGCCGGCACCATCGAGGGTGTGATGGCGCTTACGCCGCAACAGATCCGACAATTCCACAGCAGCGCCTACCGCCCCGAGGAGGCTGTGCTGGTCGTGGCTGGGGCCGTCGATAGCCAGGAAGTACGGTCAACGGTGGAGGCCACATTTGCCCGCTGGCGCGGCCACGGCACGGCCCCCGCCATGATCCCGGCCCCGACAGACGGCCCAGCCGCCCAATGCCCGATTGATGTGCGGCCCAGCGAACAGGCCCATTTGCAGATGGCCGGGCCCGGCCTCTCACGGGTGTCGCCCCAGCGCTTCACCCTGGAATTGCTCAACACCATTCTGGGCGACGGCATGATCTCCCGCCTGTGGCAACGTCTGCGCGAGGAAATGGGCGTCGCCTACAACATCGGCTCCTATCGCAGCATGTATGCCGATACCGGCGTCGTGGGTGTGTATGGCGGTTGCGATGCCCAACGCCTTTTTGCCACACTCGACGCCACCATGTCGGTGTGGCGCGAATTACAGGAGCAACCTGTGTCGCCGGCTGAATTGCGCCGCGCCAAGGATTATCTGTGCGGACGCCTGGAACTGAGCAGCGAAAGCACGAGCGCGGTGGCCTCGTGGTGGGGTCGTCAGTTCGCTGCCCGCCAACCGGTGCTCAGCCTCGACGATGTATTGCAGCGCATCAATGCCGTCAGCGCCGACGATGTCATGCAACTGGCACGCCATATCTGGCGCCCGGATCGCCTTACCCTGGCCTATGTGGGCCCGCTCGATACGCCCGCCGAGCTGCAAAGCTGGTGGC
>JAJRXO010000675.1 GCA_024276255.1 Chloroflexota bacterium
CGGTAAATTCTCCAGAAAGTGTTATAATGCTTCTTGCCATTGGCCTGCCTCCTGAAGGATTTCTTTATAGATGTGTTTCCTTCAGTTTACCGCAGGCCTTTGGCTTTTCCCACTCCTCACCGACTAAATTGGTACAGTGTCCTCACCTTCGATTTCTTTCTCCACATGCCTGCTTTTGCCTGAGATATCGACTCGGTGGGTGCTTTGACAGGCAAAAGAGGGACTGGTATGATGCGGTAGAATGCGTATTTCGGTTGTCGTTACTCGCTCCCGCCCAATGATCACTGGCCCAAAATGGATACATCGCAATTTAACTGGATCACCAATATAATTTGGGAAATTGCCGACGACTTGCTGCGAGAGCTATATGTGCGGGCACGTTATCCTATCCACGACCGTCATTCGTCGCCTGGACGCGGTATTGGAACCAAGAGAGAAGGTCGTGATCGACTTTTATTAGCCCCAGCCCCTGCGCAGTTTGGAGGAAATCCGGGCCGACCTGCTGGCCGTGGAGCAGGAGGCGGCCGGATTACTGGAGGAGATTTTGGGAGGGATTGACGATGCCTTATAACCCGCAAAAACATCACCGCCGTTCGATTCGGCTGAAGGGGTATGACTACGGCCAGGTGAACGCGTACTTTGTAACCATCAACGTTTACGGGCGCATTCATCTCTTCGGCGAAATCGTGGATGGTGTGATGCACCTCAACGAGGCCGGGCGCGTTGCAGAGGCATGCTGGCTGGCAATCCCCGAACACTTTCCACACACAGCGCTAGATGCTTACGTCATCATGCCCGACCACGTGCATGGTATCATCTGGATAACCGCGAACGTGGGGGCCGCTGAGAGAGCGGCGGCCGAGAGATCTGTCGGGGGCAGTGCGAGCGATGTGGAGATGAGGGGTGGGAGTATGGCAGCGGTAAGGGCGAAAAATTTTTCGCCCTTACCGCAGTCGCCCTTACCGCAGCAGCAGCCCCCCTCATCCCAGCCATCGCCATCCATACTGCGCTCGCCATCCAAGACTCTGGGCTCTATCGTGCGTGGTTTCAAGATCGGCGTCACCAAGTGGGTGCGCGCTCACACGGACGTGCACCGGGTCTGGCAGCGGAACTACTACGAGCATATCGTCCGCAGCGAGGCGGACCTGGCCCGAATCCGCGCCTACATCCAGAACAACCCGATCCGCTGGAGCTTGCGACACGAGGACGAGGTTTTGCAGCCGTGACCCCCGCCCTCCCCGCCTGCAAAGACTCCAGCAACCCCTGGCTGGAGTGCATCTCCGCTCACTTGGTAACTTCAGAGAAAACCACGGCATGTGTTAACGATACAATCTGCAAGAACACCATCGCGCTTTATCCGTCTGAAGGTGTATAAATACAGTCGGGAAAACGCCCACTTCGTGATCATTAACACCTACGGACGCGCCCATCCCTTCGGCGGAATCGTGGACGGCGAGATCCATCTCAACACTGCATGTTCGCGTCGCCGTGACACGTTGGTTGGCGATTCCTGAGTATTTCTCCCATATGGCGTTGGATGCGTTTGTGATCATGCCTAATCACGTGTACGGAATTGTGATGATCATGGAAAACATTGCGGCGGATGTAGGGGCGAAAGATTATCTGCCCCTTTGCGTCGTTCCCCCTGCTCCCTTTCTGTGTACCAGCGGCAGATAAAGATACTCGCTGACGAAATCGATTGTGCCGTCGTAAAACCAGAGGCTCTGAGAGCCCGTTGCCACCAGCAAGCGCGGGGGATCTCCCGGCAAAACGGCCAGGCCGCTGAGATAATGCCCGCCCGGCTGTGGCCATCCCAGCGAGGTCCACGAGGCCCCACGGTTTGTCGAGAGTTGCGCCCGGCTGCTGCTGACAAATAGGCTGCCATCGGCGGGATAGTTGGGGGACAGCGCCAGGTCCGTGAGATAGGTGTTGAGAATTCCCTCATTGGCAGGTTGCCAGGAAGCGCCAGCGTCTGTGGATTTGAAGACACCGCCGCCGTTGGTGGCGATAAACAGGGTATGATCGCTGGCAAAGGCCTGTGAGATACGAATTGCAGAAACGGTCATGTTTGTGAGTCCGGTATTGCTTGCAGTCCACGAAGCGCCGCCATCGGTGGACTTGAACACGCCTTGTCTCAAGGCAACGGCAAAGATGGTATCATCGACAGCAAAGGCGGGCGAAAAAGCCAGCGCGAACACGCGCTGCCCGTTCAATTCGCCGTCCACGAGCCCCCAGGAGGCGCCGCCGTCGCTGGAGAGATAAACGCCGCCATCAACACCCGCCACAAGCACGGGTTCAGCGGTATAATCCGGCGAAATGGCCAGAGAACGTACATTCGTATTGTTCAATCCGTTATTGACAGCCTGCCACGAGGAAGCGGCATCGGTCGATTTGAATACGCCCCCGCCAACTGTAGCGACGAAAAGCGTACGGTCAGTGGGATAGGCGGAGGAGATGACTACGGCAGACAGAGCGAGATCGTCGATGCCGGTGCTGGCCCTGCTCCACCTGGCACCGCCGTTCTTCGATATGAATACCCCCAGATTCTCGGCCGCGGCAAACAGGGTCTGATCGTGCACAAAATCAGGCGAAACGGCCACGTCCCTGACATTGACATTCGTCATGCGTTGGCTGCGCATGACCCAAGTATTGCCAGAATTGGTAGATTTAAACGTGCCACCCCCTGCCAGGCCAAGGATCACGGTGTGATCGGCGCTGAATGCCGGTGACACAGCCACGCTTCTGGCTGTATGCGGGGCCAGGACATCACTGAGCTTCTCCCATCCTGAGCCGCCATCGGTGGAGCGGTAGACTTCGTCAGCGACGACAAAGAGTGTCTTGTCCAGGGCATAGTCAGGTGAAAGCGCCAGATCGAAGATATGGCTGCCGGTCAGATCGCCGTTGATGGCGCTCCAGTTGCTGCCTCCGTCGCTGGATTTGCTGAGGCCTTGCTGCCAGGTTCCCACGAAAAGCGTGTGATCCGTGGAGAATGAAGGAGAGATGGCCAGCGCGGTCACGTTGCCAGATGGGGAATTGCTCAATAGCTTCCAGGAACCGCCGCCGTCAGTAGATTTGTAAAGTCCATTGTGGGTGCCAACAAAGAGGGTGTGATCCGTAGCAAAGTCAGGCGATATCGCCAGGGCCACGGCAAAGAGATCCCCTAAACCGCTGCTGCTGGCCATCCACGTTGCCCCTCTATCTGTGGATTTAAACACGCCCGTTCCCCAGGTGCCAGCGAACAACGTACGATCGGTGGCATAGGCCGGCGAGACGGCCAACGCGTAGATGTGCCAGTCCCCAAGGCCGGTATTCATGCGTTGCCAGGTGGCGCCGCCATCGGTAGATTTATGCACGCCCGCATAGAATGCATCGACCGCACCGGCGAACACAGTGCGGTCATTGGCGTAATCGGGGGAGAATGCCAGCACGGCCACGTAGGATCCGGGGAACGAATTACTGCTCGCTGTCCATGTCGTTCCGCTGTCATCGGATTTGAACACGCCTGTCCCATCGGTAGCAGCGAACAGGGTATGATCGGTGCTATAGGTGGGAGAGAAGGCGACGTCAGTCACAAAACCGCCGAACATGCCCTCTCCGCCAAAGGCCCAGTTGTCGTCAGGCCGCATTGGAGCGCGGGTGGAATCAGCAAATGCGTCGTTGCCTGATGAGGCGAAGAGAAAGAGAACCGCGAGGAACAGGTCCAGACGCAGTGTGCATTGCAGAAAGCTGTTGGCGAATCGGACTTTATGTGTGTGAGAGGTCATGAGTTTGCCACCTGAGCTACTGAGAGATGATAGCCATCGGGGCCGAAAGTACCTGCAGGTGAGTGAGATCATTATCCTGGCACCACGACCGCAATTCATTGTACAACAGGACGCTGATATTCGCAGGTGGCGGCTTAGTAAGCCACAATTCTTAATGTAGCGGGGCCTTGTGGGATGCCGTCTCTTGACATACGTACTATATCCCCTGTCCGTTTTTCGAATAGGGGATGATTGAGGATTTTTCAATCGATTGCTGATACGATAGCTTTCTGTTAAAATGACCGTAACTTAGGTGATGGCATGATGAGTCCGCAAACCAGACACTTTTCCCCAGACTTCCTGACAGCAGAACTTCAGGCCCATGGATTGCAGTATCTTGTGGGGCCGCAAGCCGCGCCATCTTCACCTCGCGTGACAATTGAGGAATTATTGGTGGGGCTGGCCAGGCAGCAAGACGCCCGTCTGCGCTCGGCACTTATTCCCCTTTTCCTTCAACAACCTCATGTGGGCGAAGTCGTCTCACTTATCATGAAGCAACTTCGCCCTCAAGATCAGATGACCCTGAAGGTATATTACACAGCAGCGGTTATTCTACAGAATGAACTCGAACAGAAGTTAAGGGAACATATCATGCATTGGCGGCCTCTTCCCGACCATTATTCCGAGGAGTTAGGCGTGGATTGTAATGCCAGCATCGATACACGTCTACAACAGCTGGGAGCCCGGCACGCCCAGCTCACGGGGTTGACAGCCAACTGGCCTGGCACTTACCGTCACGCTGCCAAACGCCTGATTCGGCGACTCCAGCAGGAGGCGAGGTGGGCAGCTTAGCAGCGCACGAGGTGAAGCATTTTTTAGAGCGGTTGGGTGAAACGTATGATACACCGGCCACCCTTTATCTCATTGGAGGCGGTGCGCTTTGTATTTTAGGCAATTCCCGGCGGACCATGGACCTCGATTTTACCTTGCCTGCCTCCGATACTCCCCAGAGTCTTCTGGATACAATGAAAGTATAAGCTGACAGGATGCACTTGGAACTTGAGGTTATCAATATCGAGGAATTTGTTCCTTTGCCCGCAAATGCCTCATTGCGACATAGATTTGTTGGGCGTTTCGGATCGATTAAAGTGTATATTTATGACCCTTATACTATCGCTCTCAGCAAACTGGCTCGCGGTCTGGAAACGGATATCCAGGATATATTGTTTCTTCTGAATTATGATCTGATAGAGTTCGGGCAGTTGGAGATGGTTGTTGAAAATGCCATCCCTACAGCATGGGAGTATGATATCGAGCCGAGAGATCTAAGGCAGTACCTGAAGGAAGTCCATCGTCTCTTTAAAAAATAGATATAAAGTTCACCCCCGCTCATCCTGCATGTGATCATGAACACGACTGCTGCCTGGTTTACCCTTTTCCTTTATCTGGCCTATGCTTCGGCTCGCTGGCGGGCCCTGCTGCACAGGCTGGATGCCCGCGTGGGCGATGGGTCTGTAGCGTTGTTGCTGCTGCCCCTGCTGCTGGCGACGAGCCTGCGCCCTGACCCCGTCATCCTGCTCAAGGTCGTCATCTACCTGCTTGTCCCCACCCTTTTGCTGCGTTTGCGACCGAAAAACGCCCGCCCCGCCGACCTCTAC
>JAJRXO010000676.1 GCA_024276255.1 Chloroflexota bacterium
GGATCAGCGTCTATGCCCCGAACGCCTTCGATCCCATTCCAGATCATCAAGATGATACGCTGGCCTGGCAGATCGATGAAGCGCTGGGCGCCAATCAACCAGGCGCCACTCCGACACAGAAAGAATCCGAGATCGAATACATACCCAAGATCAAATTGCAAAAGAAAGCGCCCACCGGCGCCGGAGGCTGCGGCTGATCGCAGGTGATCATCTTCTACCACCTACTCATGCTCAGCCGCGACCAACACCACCGCCCCGAACGGACAATTCTGCAAGCAGGCCCCACATAGCGTGCAGCGCCCCATGTCGATATAAGGCGGCTCATCCCGATCAATGCGCAGGGCGGCCATGTATTTGCAGCCCCGGGTCACCAGGCACTTGCCACAGTTGCGGCAAATGCTCTCATCGACCACCATGCGCCGGCGCGGGACGGTCACCATGCCAGTGTTCCCGAAAGTGGTTATTCCTGCGAGAGGGTGATCGAATCGGCGTGCGCCTTGATGCGATCGGCCATCACCTGCCGCAATAGCTCGATGGCGTCGATCACGCGGTGATCAGCCAGCTTGTACTGCACCAGACGCCCCTGCCGCTGGTCGCTGACGAGGCCGGCCGTACGCAAAATGCGCAGATGCCGGGAAACCGTCGATTGCGGCAGTTCCAGGGCCTCGTGGATTTCATTCACAAAGCGCGGGCCGTCTGACAGGGCATACAAGATGGCGATGCGGATGGGATCGGCCACAGCCGTACAGAGCTCGGCGTGTAAGCGATTGAGTTCGGATCGAGGTGGTTGCATGAGAACTCCGTGGTAGATTATTCGTGCCATACATCTAAATATGTGCATAATAGCCGCACGAGCCCATTGTACTCGCGTTTTGTGTGTGGGCCAAATTTGATGATATGATGACGCGAAGACCTTCCCACCCGCACCCCGCAAGGCCTATGAGCAGTTTTCGCATCGCCACCGTGCGTGGCATCCCCATCAAAATCCATTGGACGTTCTTCATCCTGCCCTTGTTCTACGGCCTCAGCGCCGGCTCGACGGCGGGAGCCGTGCGGGGCGTGGTGTTCATCCTGCTGCTGTTTGCCTGTGTGGTGGCGCATGAGCTGGGCCACAGCATCGCCGCCCAGTTCTATGGCATCCGGGTGAAAGAGATCCTGCTCCTGCCGCTGGGCGGCCTGGCGCAGATCACACGCATGCCCCGTCGCCCCATACACGAGTTCTTCATCGCCATTGCCGGGCCGGCTGTAAACATCCTCATCGTTATCATCCTGGGCTTGCTGGTACCCTCGGTGCTCGATCTGCGTCGTCTGTCGCAGCAGGCCGTGGCTCTGGCGGGGGTCGATCTGCTGCGGGACCTGACGATCGCCAATCTCTATCTGGCGGTTTTCAACTTGCTGCCGGCCTTCCCCATGGATGGGGGTCGGGTATTGCGAGCCTTGCTTAACATGGTGTTGCCGTTGACCACGGCCACGAGCATTGCCAGCTGGGTGGGCCGCGTGTTCGCCATCGGCTTTGTCATGCTGGGCCTGGCAACGAGCAGCTGGACACTTACCCTGATCGGCATGTTCATCTTCTTTGGCGCCGGAGCCGAAAACAGTATGGTGCAGCAGGGCGCGCGCTGGCAGGCCCGCACGGTCGCTGATCTCATGCGGCCAGCGACATCCCTGCATCCCTTCGATCTGATCGGCCAGATCGAGCCCATGGTGCGCGCCAGCGCGCAGCCGGTCTATCCGGTCATCGATGGTGCGCGATTGGAGGGCATGGTGAGTCGGGAGGCTGTGCTGCAGGGCCTGCACTATTTCGGAGCGGGCACGCCTGTGCAGGCCATCACCGCTCGCGCGCATTATGTCCACCCGGATATTCCCATCGATGCCCTTTATGAGATCCTGAGCATGCGCCACCTGCCCGGTGTATTGGTGATTGACGGCAAGCAGCTGCTGGTGGTGGTTGGCGTTGATGATGTGCTGCAGGTGGTCAACCCGGCCTGATCAGCATGATCCGGCGGGTCAAGACACTGTATCAATTTGGTCGGTGGCACTGCCCCCCTCTATCTCCCCCCGACGCTCCGCTTTCGCGGGTAGAAGCCTGGGAGTCGCTGACTGCAATAGCTTCGGTTCGGCATGATCGTGCGGATGACAAAGGCTGCGAAGATTTCCAGCCCGCACCTCCCTGGCCGCAGGCGGCAGCGACAACCTGCTGAACCACC
>JAJRXO010000677.1 GCA_024276255.1 Chloroflexota bacterium
AACGGGTGCGGCTGCTTTACGTTTGGCTTATCTGGCAGTGGCCAGCGAACAGGCTGATCTGGCAGTGGCTGTGGGTGTGGAGAAGATGAGCGATGGCGTGCCCACGCCGGTATTGGCCAAGGCGCTTGACGCAGAACAGGAAGTGGTGAACGGCGCCACACTCATCGGCCAGAATGCCGAGCTCATGCGCCTGTATCGCCAGCGCTACCACGTGCCCGAGGATGCCTTTGTGAACTTCAGCCTCAATGCGCACAACAATGCCCGCAACAATCCCTTTGCCCTGTTCAAAGACAAGGTCGTCAGCCGCGAAGATATCCTGAACTCGCGCGTCATCAGCTATCCCATACGCCTGTTCGATTGTGCGCCCATCTGTGACGGCGCCGCGGCTGTGGTTCTGGCGCCCACCGACCAGGCGCGTGCGTTCAGTCCCCACCCCATTCGTATCCTGGCTTCCAGCGTGGCCACCGATCGTTTTCGCATCAGCGATCGTACGGATCCCCTGTTTCTTGCCGCATCCCACGCCTCGGCGATCAAGGCCTATCGCCTGGCCAATGTACATCGCGGTAACATCGACTTTTTCGAACTCCACGACGCGTTCAGCATCATGAGTTGTTTGATTTTGGAGTCTGTGGGCTATGCTGAAAGAGGAGAGGGCTGGCGTATGGCTGCCGAGATGGAGATAGCCCTGGATGGCAGGTTACCCATTGCGACCATGGGGGGATTGAAGGCCCGCGGGCACCCCATCGGCGCCACCGCGCTGTACCAGACCTGTGAGATCGTCTTGCAGCTCACGGGCAGGGCCGGGGCCAACCAGCTCCCCTCACCCGAGATCGCCATGTTACAAAGCGTTGGGGGTGCAGGGACCACGGTCATCACACACATTTTTGGGGCCTGAGGCGCTGAGAGTATTTTGAAAAAAGAGATGTTTCGCATAGACAATTAACTATGCACAAATGTACCAAATACAATCTGCAACCATAAAATATTATTGACACACCATTTAACTTATGTTATCGTTCCCGCACCAACAAATGTAAGCCACACCACGTTCTGCGTTTTAAATAGAGTTTCGTCTAAAAGTCGGTTTATTCTCTTTCACTTCATCGTTTCTCACTCTATTCATCTCGTTCAAGGAGGCATAGTCTCATGCGCAGACGATATTTCGTCACCGTTATTGCTTTGTTGTTGCTGATGCTCGTGCTGGTTCAGTGTGCTGTACCGGCCAGCGCTCCCAGTTCCGGAAGGACTGATTACAAATTCGCAGCCATCTTCCCTGGCGTGATCACCGATGCCGATTACAACACCCTGGCGTATATCGGCGTCACCTCTCTGCAGAAGGACCCAGGTATTGACACTGCCTATTCCGAGAGTGTGGCGGTGCCTGATGTGGAGCGCGTCATGCGGGAGTATATCGCGGACGGGTACAACATCATCTTCACCCATGGCGGCCAGTTCTTCAACCAGACGCTGACACTGGCGAAAGAGTTCCCCGATGTTTACTTCATCGCTGAGGGCGATGCCCCCGCCAAGGATCCGCCAGCCAATGTCTGGGTCATTGACCGCAACTTCCATGTCGGCTTCTACGGCATTGGCGCCCTGGCAGCCATGCAGAGCAAGACCGGCAAGATCGGTTATCTCGGCGGCCTGACCTTGCCCTTCTCATATGCCGAGGTGCATGCCATGGAGCAGGCGATCAGCGACCTGGGTCTGAATGTGGAATTGAAGCCCGTCTGGGTGGGTAATTTCAATGATCCCACAAAGGCGCGCGAGCTGGCAGACGCCATGATAGCGGACGGCGTGGATGTGATCGCCGGCAGCCTCAACCTGGGTATGTTGGGCGTTTTCGAGGCCGTGAAGGCCAACACCGGGGATACCACCATCTGGGTCACTGCCAAATATAGCGACAAGTCCAGCTTTGCCCCTGACAATTATCTTACATCACTGCTCTATGATTTCGGCGGCCCCCTGCGCGCCATTGTCAAAAACATCATGGACGGGCAATCAGGCGGCTACTATCCCCTGGGCTTCAACACCGGCGTCTCGTTGCAGGAACCGCAACATGTGAGCGACGAAGTCAAGGCCAAGATCAAGAGCATTACCGAGGACCTGGCGAGCGGCAAGATTCAGGTAAAGAAGAACATCGAACCCATTCAGTAAGCAAGGCTCTTTGCAGAACGCCCTCCGCCCACGCGGGGGGCGTCCTTGCTTCAGTCATAGAGACGAAGGACTA
>JAJRXO010000678.1 GCA_024276255.1 Chloroflexota bacterium
GTCGACGGCAGGGTGATGGTTATTGTGGATACGGAGCTGGGTGAGCGCAAGTTGTTTGCTTCGTCCGATCAGGGGCAAAGCTGGCAGGAAGTCGGCCCCGCCCCCGGTGGCGCCATCCGGCGCTTCCTGCCCCATCCTCGCGATCCCCAGATTATGCTGCTGGGCATCGAATGGGATGGTCTGTATGTGTCGGTGGATGGGGGGCAAAGCTGGCAACGTCGCGATGCTGGTATTCCCGCTGGTGTTCGCTGGCGAGGAGGTCAGCCCGAACAACCCACCGGGCCCAATCTCGTTGCCCTGATCATTGATCCGGACGATCCGGATAGCTGGTGGATCAGTCGCGATGGGGGCGGTGTATATCACAGTCTGAACCGCGGGCTGGCCTGGGAGGATGCCAGCGGTGATCTGGGCAACAATCTGATAGAGGATTTTATTTTTGTGGACCATACTTTGATGGCCGTGGCTCCCCGGCTGGGTTTGCTGGCCCATAGTGATTTCGGCGGCGACACACCGCCGCCCACGGCCGTGGATATCCGCCTGGAGATCCTGTGGCCGCATGATTTTGCACCCGTGCAACAGGCGCAGCAGGCCAATCTGGGGCTGCGCGTGTACCGCAGCCGCAGCCTGGAGCCGCCCCCCTGCGCCTGGACGCCCAACGTGGAGATCTGGGCTGGCCGTGACGCCGAACCCCTACGCCGCCTGCAACTGGCAACCCAGCGCGATGTACTCGATCATCCCTTCCCTTTCTGGGAGCTCAACGATATCGATGTCAGCTGGGCCAATGATCCCGCACACAAGCTGGTATTCATGGCCCGCATGGCGCCAGGGCAGGCGCTCAGCGCCAGCAGCGTGTGGATTCACGCCGCTGATGCGCTCACTCGCCTCCCCAGCCCTCCTGAACCGCAGGGCATCACCACGGCCCTGCCAACACAAATCGATGCCCTGATCCGCGTGGTGTGGCCCCACGATGCTGAAGGCCGCTATGCTGCCGTGGCCGATGCCGACTTCGTTAATGTCAGCGCGGTGTTGCTTGCCCGCGACACCATGCTCGCCCTGGCGCCCGACCATCTGCCCGAGCGCGTGTGGCTGGTGGGGGCGCTGGATAATCAGGTGGGGCGCCGTCTGGCTGTGGGCCAGCCTCGCACCCAGCCCGGCGATGGTTTCGAATATACGATCTACGAATTCAATAATATCGATGTCAGACTGGCCCGTGATCAGGCGCATCACTGGACGTTCTGGGTGGATGTGCCAGGCCGGGATACGACTTCGAATGTGTGGGTGCATGGCGTTGACGGTCGTACGATCTCTCCTGATTTACTGAACCCCATCACCGGATGTCGTCCCTGAGGTTGAAATCATGAGTCTGGGAACTATTTTGCTTTTCATCGCCCTGGCAGTGTTCATCGTGCTGATGGTGGCGTGGTGGCTGCGGCGACATCCGCGTGGCCTGGAGTGGGTGACAACGGCGCTGCTCCTGTCGTTTGCGCTTAGCTACGTCTCCAGCCTGCTTGTGGAGGTGGTGCCTTACCGGGCCGGTTGCCTGGGCTTTTGCCAGGGTTGGCGGGGGTATCCCCTCGCCACACACACGCTGGCGCTTGGTGGGCTGACCAGGTTTATACCGGCAGGCTTTGTGCTCGACGCTGGTATCTATTATGCCGTGCTACTGGTTTTCGGCGCTTTGGTGTTACAATTAACGCGTCTTTTTCGCATTTCGCAGCGTCGCAAGCGCTGGCAGCTGTTATTTGCACTGATTTTTGTGGTGGCGCCATGGGCACTGAGCCCAACCTTCACACCCACACCGCAGCCCGATGTTCCGCTCGA
>JAJRXO010000679.1 GCA_024276255.1 Chloroflexota bacterium
TTACAGAACAGACCTACGGTGCGCAAGCTGCACGCCAAAACGGATGAAAATCTCTCGCCAAGACGCCAAGAGCGCAAAGGATTTTTTTCTATTTTTCCTTGGCGGCTTTGCGCCTTTGCGAGAGGCTTATTTACGAAGCAGGGCGAACCTGTCCTGAGTAGTTGCCAGTTGCTTCTCACAAATACTTCTGCAGGAGCTGACGCACGAGCGCGGGATTGGCCTTGCCGCGGGTTTCGCGCATCACCTGGCCCACAAACCAGCCCAGAAGCTGGGTTTTTCCGGCCTGATAGCGGGCCACTTCGTCAGGATGATCGGCCAGCACCTGCTTGACTGCACGTTCCAGCACGTCGGCATCGCTCACCTGAGCCAGGTTCTGGCGCTCGACAATGGCAGCCGGGCTTTCTTTGCTGCGGAACATGATCTTCAGCACCTGGCTGCCGGTGTTGGCATTGATCACGTTGCGGGCAATGAGCTGGAGCAGTTCGGCGAAGTGGGAAGCAGATACCGGAATACGCTGCAGGTTGTTTTCGTTCAGCAGCCGGAAGATATCACCCATGATCCAGTGAGCAACCTTGGAGGCGTGCACAACGTTGCCCACACTTTGCATGGTAGCCTCGAAGAAGTCGGCGATGTGCCGATCGCTGCTCAACACGTCGGCTTCGGCCAGCTTGAGGCCATACTCGGCCATGAAACGGCTGCGGCGAGCCAGGGGTAGTTCGGGCTGACTGGCCTGCAATTCGGCCACCCATTCCCGACTGATAGCCAGGGGAGGCAGGTCGGGCTCGGGGAAATAGCGGTAATCGTGGGCTGATTCTTTGCTGCGCTGTACATAGGTGCGGCCTTCGTGCTCCAGCCAGCCCATGGTTACCTGTTCCACCTCGCCGCCAGCTTCGAGCACGGCAGTCTGGCGACGGATTTCGTATTCCAGGGCATTGCGCACGGCTCGAAAACTGTTCAGGTTTTTGATCTCGACTTTGGTGCCGAATTCGCTGCTGCCCGGCAATCGTAATGAAAGATTGGCCTCCATGCGCATGGCGCCTTTTTCGAGATCGCCGCTGCTGACGCCAATGGTGATGAGCAATTGCCGCAATCGTGTGAGGTATTCGTTCACCTCGGCAATCGAGCGTAGATCAGGTTCAGTGACGATCTCCAGCAGGGGCACGCCGGCGCGGTTGAGATCAACCAGGCTGACGCCGTTGTTGTGCACGAGTTTGCCGGTATCTTCTTCGAGATGGGCACGGGTGATACCGATACGCTTGCGGCCATGAGCGGTGTCGATTTCAATCCAGCCATCGTAGCACAGGGGCAATTCGTATTGGCTGATCTGATAGCCTTTGGGCAGATCGGGATAGGTATAATTTTTGCGGGCAAAAACAGCCTCGGCGCCGATGGTACAGTTGAGGGCGAGTCCGGCGCGGATGGTCTGGGCGACGGCCTCGCGGTTGATCACAGGCAACATGCCGGGCATGGCCAGGCACACCGGGCAGGTGTTGCTGTTGGGCTCGGCGTCAAAGGCATGGGCGCTGCACCCGCAAAACATCTTGGATTGGGTGAGGAGCTGGGCATGTACTTCCATGCCCACGACGAGTTCGTATGCTGGGGTCATGCGGGATCCTTGAAAGCGGAAGATTGGAGGGCTGGCCGCGAGGTCAGGGTCCAGCTATCGGTTTGGGGATGGTACCTGAGCTCGACGCGGCCCAGGCTTTCGAGGTGCAGGAGGAAATGCAAAGCATCGGGCGTACGCCACGAACGATCGATCTGCTCGACGGCCAGGCGTCGACCCTGCCACAGCACCGCGGTGGGTCGTTGGGGATAGCTGGCGCCGGCATAGGCGCTGACGACGACGGGGACGGATTCTTCAGTCATGTGCCAGCGGCGCAGCCTGCCGATAATACTGGGTGGCCTGCTCGAAGGCGTAGGCGATCTGCAGGATGGTGGCTTCGGCAAAGGGTTTTCCTATGATCTGCAAGCCTACAGGCAAGGTGGCATCGTTGGCGGTGATAAAACCGGCGGGCACGGAAATGCAGGGTATACCGGCCAGGGCCGTGGGCAGGGTGAGGATATCCATCAGGTACATCTCCACCGGATCGGAGGGCGCTTTACCTATTTTGTAAGGAGGAATGGGCACCACCGGGGCGATGAGGGCATCGTAACGCTGGAAAGCCTGCTCGAAATCCTGGCGGATGAGGGTTCGCACCTTCTGGGCCTGTAAATAATAGGCATCATAATAACCGGCAGAGAGCGCATAGGCGCCGAGAATGATACGGCGCTTGACCTCAGGGCCAAAGCCCTGTCCGCGGGTGCGACGATAGTTTTCCCACATGCTGGGTGCGCCGGCGCTGTGGCCATAGCGCACGCCGTCATAGCGGGCGAGGTTGGCGCTGGCCTCGGCCGTAGCCACCAGATAGTAGACCGGCATGCCGTGGCGCGTGGTGGGCAGCGACATATCCTCGACCTCGGCGCCCAGATCACGCAGCGTCTCCACGGCGGCGAGGATGCTCTGCCGGACGCCGGGATGCATGCCTTCGGTGAAGTATTCGCGGGGCAGGCCAAAACGCATGCCGCGAATGTCGGACCCCAGGGCTTGCTGATAATCGGGCACATCCAGGGGCATGGTGGTGCTATCGCGGGGATCGTGTCCGGCAATGGCCGAGAGTAGGATGGCGTTGTCACGCACGTCTCGGGTCATGGGCCCCACCTGATCGAGCGAGGAGGCGAACGCCACCACGCCCCAGCGGGATACCCGGCCATACGAGGGGCGCATCCCCACCAAATTCGTCCATGAAGCCGGCTGCCGTATACTGCCGCCGGTGTCGGTGCCCAGAGCAGCCATGGCTTCACCGGCAGCTACGGCCGCGGCAGGGCCGCCGCTGGAGCCGCCCGGCACGCGATTGAGGTCCCATGGATTATGCGTTGTGAAGAAGCCGGAATTCTCGGTGCTCCATCCCATAGCAAATTCGTCGGTATTGGCTTTGCCAAGAAA
>JAJRXO010000680.1 GCA_024276255.1 Chloroflexota bacterium
GCGAGATTGCCGGGCCAGGGATCAAACAGCGCCAGCCAGCCGTGCATGAGCACATAATACAACGGCGGCTGAATATCGTCCGCGGTCCAGCGCGCCAGCTCCCCCACGCCCATTTGCGCCACCTGGGCGGTTACGCCCTCGTCATACCACAGGCTCTGGACATCGAGATGATACAGACGCAGGCCAAAGGCCAGTAAAACCAGGCCCACCAGCAGCAAACGCCGCATCATTCCTCACTACGATTACGCGAACGCTGCGACGAAAAGCCCTCGGGATAGCGTCGGGCCAGCTTGTCGATGTTGTGCTGCCCCACTTCCTCCAGCGACATGTCCAGGGCGTGGGCCATGACCGCCAGATACCATAATACGTCGCCCAATTCTTTCATGAGCTTATCGCGATCGAGATCATGACCATGGAAAAAGGCCTTCTTGATCAACTCCGCCACCTCGCCCGCCTCGCCGTTCAGACCCAGGGCCGTATACATGAGTGTGCGATCAAAATCACCGTGGTTACCGGCAGTGCGCAGCGCGAGTTCCTGATATTCGTTGAGGTTCATGGATGTTTCTACTGGATTAAGTAAACGCAGGAGGAATAGAGAAGAGAAACGATCGAGTAGCCGGTGAGACGCACACCGGGCAGTTCCTAATCCAGTGTATACAGATCGGTGTCAGGATACAAATCCGACCAGGCAAACCAGAACACAAGCGAGGCGGGAATGGCGTCGATATCCGCGACCAGCTCCAGCTCGCCGGCCTGCAAACGCCGGACGCCCGGGGTGGCAACTTCAGCGGTCGCTTGCACCGTGGGCTGCGGCGTCGTGGCAACGGTTTCCGGCGGGGAAGAGGGCGTGCAGGCAGTTAGAAAAAATAACGCCAGCGTGATGAGGATGAGAGAGCTTGTCTGATGGCGATTCATGCTCCCATCATAAGCCCTCAGCGCTGATTCTGCCTGTAAGCCCGCATACGGCATCGGTCTCGATGCCAGAAGCGCGTTCCGAGTCCGGACGGGTGGGGTTATGTGGTGGCCAGGAAAATAACGCCGTAAATGGCGGTGGTGAGCACCCCATCCACAGCCAGGAAAATCAGCAGGAAATACAGGGGCGATCTGTGCTGGCGCTGGTAGGTGAAGTGCCTTGCCACCCATAAGGCGATCAGCGAGATCAGCACTGGCATCCCCAGGCGCAGGGGCTCATACATCCAGTGAGGGATAATGGGGATCCACGCCGTAAAGGGCACATAATCCCGGATACCCGGCAAAAAGATCAGTTTGGTGATCCAATAACTGGCGATTGAAAGCGTGAGACTGATCAATGTGCCCGGATGCCGCAAGCTGTCGTAGCCGCGACGCAGTGGCGAGGTGATGGCAATGAGGAACAGGGGCGGAGCAAACCACATCAGCGCCAGTGGCAGAAGCAACATGCCCGAAAGCAAGCCAAATAAGGTGCTGGCGGTAAGTCGGCCCACATCATCCTGGGTGAGGCTGGACGTGGCCGCCTGAATGACCGGCGATGTGCTGGTGAAATACACCAGGAAACCCGAGGCATTGCCCCGTTCCAGCCAGCTGAGATAGAGCTGACCTTCATCATCGACGCGCAGGAAGGGTGACCGTGAATCGCCCGCCGTGAAACTGAGAAGCTGATAGGAATGCGGAACACCGTCACGGAAGAAGAGGGTGCCAACCTGCATCTCATCCTTGCGCATGAGATATTCGGCCCGCACGCGATGTGCCACAACCAGCTCTGTAAGGCTGTTCTGCGAGGCGTCGAGAGCTGTGACCTGACCCGTCATGGGCAGCTGGGCGCGATCGAGGATCACGCGGTCGACAGCTCGTAGGGGCGAATCAGTCACAGGCTCGTAGGGCAGATTGCGTAACGACGGCACACGTACGTCCTGAGGGCGCAAGTCACCCTGGGGGCCAGACAGGGGGAAGGTGACGTAGGCAGTTTTCACTGATCCGGCCGATATGCCCGTACGCACCTCAATCGACCAGAAGATGTAGACCAGGTCCGCATCCAGACCCAGCACCGGACCATTGACAACACTGCTGGCGCTGGCCAGGGGCTCGGCGATCTTCTGTTGACGGTCGGGGAGTACTTCGCCATTGGCATAAGCGGCATAAAAGATGGGTTTGGCGGTATCACCACTGATCATGTGCGCCCAGACGACATGCAGAGTACCCTTCTTGTCGAAGGCAATCTGGGGTCGCACACCTTCGGGATCGATGAGCGTGGCAGGGCTGCTGAAGTCGCCGGGGGCAAAGGCGTAGAGACCGGGGGAGTGCAATGAACCTGCATACCACAGCACCAGCTTGCCGTCAGATCGTTGAGTGAGGCTGTAGTTGCCCACCTTGTGTTCGTCGGAAAGGCGCTGCGGCCATTCCGGCATGAGGCCGTTTGTCGGATCTACCGTGGCCATTGTCAATTGCTCGTTGTTCAGCCAGAACAGCAACAGCTTCTCCCCGTCCCAGAAAATTCCCGGTTGATCGGGGCGGGTAATTGCGATTTCGTCGTAGCTGCGGTCCCACAACACCGCAGTATCGGGCGCCATGGCCACCACGCGGGGATAGTAGCGATCGTCTTCACCAGCGATGATCAGGAAGTAGAGATTACCCGCGGCATCACGGGCAAAGGGCGCCTGATCACCTACCCGGGTGTTGCCGACAAGGATGGCGCGGCTCCAGCCGGGCGCCTTAAGCCACAGGCGATCGGGATTGGCGCTGCATGCGGTCAGCAGCAGGCTGGCGAGGATGATGAGGAGAAAACTGAGGAATGGTTTACGGGACATAGAATAAACGATGGGGAGTGAGAAACGAAGCTGCCGCACATGACACACAACAAAGGGAGACGAAGTCAGCTTCGCCTCCCTTATGCATTGCTGTAAATTCGTTGGGGTCAGGGCTTTTCGGTGGTGGTATTCTCTGCCGGAACCCAACCCAGGCCAGTGGGAGCGTCAATAAGATACCATTGTTTGCCGTTGACATCAACGATGTCTTTCAGCTCCACGGCGGCCCCGCGCTCCTGCTGGGCGATAATACGGGTGCCGCCGGCTTCCTGGTACAGGTTGACCATAAAGCCCTTGCCCTTGAGGTAGAGGGTATCGCCGATTTGCGGGCCTTCTCCGGTACCCTCCTGTTGATCAGAGCTGGACACCAGCTGCACATTTTCGGCTTTCACCCAACCCAGGCCGGTGGGAGCGTCGATCAGGTACCAGACTTCGCCGTCAATCACAGAGCTATCTTTCACCGTGACCTGTGTGCCCCGTTCCTGCTGGGCATTGATGCGATTGGTTCCGGCCTCCTGGAACAGACTGATCATGTAACCTTTGCCAGTAAGCTCCACGGTGTCACCGGGCTGGGGGCCTTTATCGGTGGGCGCCCGTTCTGATCCTTTGGAACCGATAAGCGCGGGATTGCTTATCTTGACGCTACGAGCCTCGCGGGCGCGGGCCGTTGCTTCGGCAGGTGTAAGCACTTCACCCGTCTGACAGGCCAGGGTGAATAGGATAAGCAGGCCAATGATTAAAAGAATCGATGTCCGATTTTTCGTCATTTGTATCTTTTTCCTGAGGGATTGTAACTATCCACGTCTCATAGCTTTCTCTCTGCAATACGCCGAAACGCCTGTTTTGTCCATCTCTGTAACCCGGTAAACCCGTAAACCGGTACACCGGGAGCAGAATAGCGCCGATCCGACTCGGCCTGGTCTACCATTTTACTGGGTTACTGGGTTACGAAAAAACAGTGACAGAGATGCGCTGTATCATAACGAGGATTTAACGATTATGGGAACGGGGATCGATGGCATCGCGTAAGCCATCCCCCATGAAGTTGAAAGCCAGGGTCAGCAGAGTCAGGGCAGCGCCGGGGATCAGCACCAGGTGAGGGTTGGAGCGGATGCCCTGGGTAGATTCGGCGATCATGGCGCCCCAGCTCGGCGTCGGAGGATCAACGCCCAGCCCAATAAAGCTGAGTGCCGCTTCTGTAAAGATGTAGCCGGGAATCGCCAGGGTTTCGATAACAATCAGAGGACCGATGATATTGGGGATCAGGTGTTTGAAGATGATGCGGGTATCGCTGGAACCAATGGATTTGGCAGCTTCGATGTATTCTTTTTTCTTTTGCGAAAGCACCTGGCCGCGGGCAAGGCGCGCCATACCAATCCAGTTGAGGGCGCCCATGGCGATGAACAGAAACATCATACCGCCCATGGCCTGATTCCAGCCAATAAGAACGCCGGCAAAGCCGGTCGCTCCCTGCCTGGTGAGGGCTTTGAAGTACACCTGCATGAGGATGATCAGCAC
>JAJRXO010000681.1 GCA_024276255.1 Chloroflexota bacterium
CAGGCATTGGTGCTGGGCACGTGCGATTACGTGCGCAAGAATGGCTTTGATACAGTGGTGTTGGGCCTGAGCGGTGGCATCGACAGCGCTCTGTCGGCCACCATCGCCGTCGATGCCCTGGGACCTGAACACGTGGTAGGAGTCAGCATGCCTTCTCGCTATTCCTCAGAGCATTCGCAGGACGACGCCGCCCAACTGGCCCGCAATCTGGGCATTCGTTATCTGCGCGTGCCGATTGACGGCCCGTTTGCGGCCATGCTGGAGGCATTGAACGGTCCGCCGGATGCGCCCTTTGCCGACACCGAATTCGGTGTGGCCGAAGAGAACGTGCAGGCCCGCCTGCGGGGGATGATCCTCATGGCCCTGAGCAACAAATTTGGCTGGATGCTTTTGAGCACGGGCAACAAAAGCGAGAACGCCGTGGGTTATGCCACATTGTATGGCGACATGGCCGGTGGCTTTGCCGTGATCAAGGATGTGCCCAAGACCCTGGTATGGGAGCTGGCCCGCTGGCGTAATGCCCAGGGTGATGGCGAGCGCATTCCTGAGCGCTCCATCACCAAACCGCCGTCAGCCGAGCTGCGTCCCGATCAGCTCGACAGCGATAGCCTGCCGCCTTATGATACACTGGATGCGATCTTGCGCCTGTATATCGAGGAAGATTACAGTCTGCAACAGATCATTGCCGCCGGTTTCGACAAGGCCACCGTGCAACGTGTGATCCGCATGGTGGATCGGAATGAATACAAGCGTCGGCAGGCCGCGCCCGGCACCAAGATCACGCCCCGCGCCTTTGGCAAGGATCGGCGGCTGCCGATCACCAATCGTTATCGTTCGGGAGATTGACCATCTTCCGGCATGGAGGCGACCAGCCCGGCCAGCACCCCGCGCAGGGGGGCGCTGCTGCGCTGACGGAGCCCCACCAGCAGGGCGACCAGCACGCGGCCCACAGCGCCCCACCACCAGGCCAGACGCGAAGCCCATCCCTGGCCGAATAGTTTGCCATGCAGGTAGCGTTCGTTGCGCGTACGGGTGAAAAAGCGTCGATACAGGGTAGCGCGGCCGCTGCGTGAGCGGTGATGGCGCACCTGTACGACCGGTGATTGCCATAATGGGGCCAGCCGTCCCACGCGCGCCGAGACTTCCACATCCTCGCCGTCGGCATAACCCCCCAGGGTCTCGTCGAAAAAGATATCGTGATCCAGCAGCAGCTGCCGCCGGTAGCTCATGCAGAAGCCGGGCATGGCCTGGGCCGGGATCTCGCGCTGCGGCCGGGCGATCCAGCTCACACCCATGGTGCGATAAAGGCGCACTCGGGAGCCGTGTTGCCGTACGTGCGTGAGCCGAAACAGGCGTTTCAGCCAGTGTGCCGCGGCCGAGCTTTGCGCCCAGGCAGGATCGCTGCCCATCACACCGCCGATGCCCTGCTGCCAGTGCCGCTCGTAAACAGCCAGCAGCCGGGACAGGGCGTCGGGGCCCAGCTCCACATCATCATCGAAAAAGGCGACGATATCCGTGCTGATGTAGCGGAGGCCAAGATTGCGTTGGCGGGGCAGGCCGGGCGGACTGGACAGCACCACGAGCTGAGGCAGTCGATCGCGCCACGCCGCGGCCGCCAGGGGCGTGGTAGAGGCGTCAACCACGATCAGTTCATCGGGGGCATGGCTCTGGGCGGCCAGGGAGCGCAGGCAGCGTTCGAGATCATGTGCTCTGTCTTTGGTGCAGATAATGACGCCAAGGGAAAGGGACATGAGATCGTGTATTTAGGGGTGGGGATGACGTAGGGCCGTCTCTTTTTGCGGGTTATTTGCCGATCGAGGGGCCCGTCTGATCATAGCACATCCCCGCGGCAAACAGGAATGCCCTGCTTTGGCGACGGATGCGTACCAGGTTATTGGTCTCAACGCATCACGGATGCGGTGAACGCACGTAGAAAAGGCGCCGGGCGCATCCGCGATGCGCCGCAGGCCCAGGTTGCAGCCGTCCGCGGCAAATAATGGGCACACACATTTTGCCGCCCATCCCGGTTCCTGACTTGCCCCTCAGGTGACTTTGCGGTACGCTATGGCTATTCTTGCTGATGTGAATATGCCATGAGACATTCCTTTGCCCTGTTGATTATTATTCTGTTGGTGGCGGTGATAATGCCGCATGGGCTGGTTTCGCAGGCCCGCCCACCGGGACCACCCACGCCTCGGCCGGCCCGCCTGGGGGCTGCCTCCAATCCGGCGTTACCACACGCGCAGGATCACGTGCTGGTCAAGCTGAGGCCAGGCGTGTTGCCGGCTCCTGGCATGCGACATGTGTTGGGCCGCTGGTATCGGGCGCCGGTGCCCCAGGGTGAAACGCCGTGGCAGGCGGTTGATGCCTGGCTGCAGCAGAGCGGCGTGGAATTGGTGCAGTTGGATTACATCGTGCAGGTGGAAAGGCCACAGCAGATGGCGGGCCCTGTCAATAGGCAGGGCAGTGCTCTTACGCCCAACGATCCGCTCTATGGCGATCAGTGGAATTTCGAGCGCATCCAGGTGCCGACTGCCTGGGAGATCAATACCGGCGCCGGGGTGGTGGTGGCGGTCGTGGATTCAGGCGTGAGCAAGGGTTCGGATCTGGCCTGTCGCACGTTCGTGGATGAATACAATGTGCTCAATTGGCAGCAGGGGCCGGGCGCAGCCGCCGATGATTACGGACATGGCACCCACGTGGCCGGCACCATCGCCCAGTGCACCAACAATGGTATCGGCGTGGCCGGCATTGCCTATGATGTGCAACTCATGCCCATCAAGGCCCTGAACAGTCAGGGGAAAGGTGGTTTTTCAGATATCGCTGCCGGTATTGACTGGGCGCGCGGTCACGGCGCCGATGTGATCAACCTGTCGCTGGGCGGCCCGTGCTACAGCGACTGGCCGCAGTGCTCCGACAGTTTGATGAATGAGGCGATCGAGGCAGCCGCGGCAGAGGATATCGTGATCATGGGCGCAGCCGGTAATTTCAGGCAGAGCAAGGTGGCGATGCCAGCCAACCATCCCGACATCATCGCCGTCGCGGCTACGAACTATTTCAATGGCCATCCTCCCTACTCGAATCAGGGCAGCGCCCTCAGCATTACGGCCCCGGGCGGCGATCTGGGAGAGGATATCGACGGCGATGGCGTTGCCGACAGGATCGCCATCCTGCAGCAGACCATCGTACATGGTGCATGGGGTTACTATTATCTCGACGGTACGTCGATGGCGACGGCGCATGCCTCGGCCGCGGCGGCGATGCTGCGCAGCATGGCCCCCACTGCCACCCGCCAGCAGATCCAGCAGATCCTGGAGGCTAGCGCCCTGGACCTGGGGGTGGAGGGCTTTGATACCACTTATGGTTGGGGCCTGATTCAGATTGCAGATGCCCTGCAGCTCATCGCCAGCCAGTTCCCCACGGCCACGCCAGGCCCCACCGCCACTTCAACGCCCACCCCGACCTCCACACCCAGCCCCACCATTTCGCCTACGCCGACCTTAACAGCGAGCCCCAGTCCCACACCCACGTCTTCCCCCACGCCTTCGCCCACAGCCACCTCCACGCCCCGCCTGGACGTGCATTTGTGGCTGCCGTTGTTATGGCAGACGTTCAGCCCCCTCATGATCACACCCAGCCCCACGCCCACGGCCACGGTCACTGTCACACCTGCATGCCGGGAGCTCCTGTTGGACGGCGGCTTTGAGGGCACTGACGGGTGGACGATTGTAGCCACGAATCTGCCGGCTCGCTATGTTCAGCAACCTGTGCATGGCGGAGGGTCGGCGATGTTGCTGGGGCAACAACCACCTGCCGCGGCACGCGGTCAGGCCGAGGCCACGCCGGCTGCAGTGGAAGCGCGTTCGGCGGTATTCCAACGCCTGATCTTGCCCGATACGGCCACGGATTTACGCCTCTCATTCTGGTATTGGCCGGGTTCGCTCATGGCCTCCGGCGACTGGCAGCGGGTATTGGTGACGGACGGCCGTTCGCTGGCCGTGAAAGCCGAGGTGCTGAACACGCAGCAGGACAATGAGACCTGGCTACCGGTCGTATTTGATTTGACCCGTTTTGCCGGTCAGGATGTGGCGATCTATTTCGAGGTCAACAACCATGACATCGAAGACGGCCTGCCTACATGGATGTTTGTGGACGATGTGAGCGTGCTGGCGTGTGATTAGCTCCTCGCCCTGCGCCAGCGTTCGCGCCATGATTCCCACCCTGCCCGCATACGCCAGCGCTGCATCCGCCACGTGCCCACCAGGCCGTAGGGCACGAAAACCACGATCAACACATAGATGGCGCCCACCAGGAAGCTGGCGCTTTCGCCGAACCATTTGTTGAAATAAAACTCCATAAATTTGAACAGGGCCGCGCCCAGCATGGGGCCGCTGAGCGTGCCGATGCCGCCCATGAGTACCATCAGCAGACCCTCCACCGTAAAGCCCAATCCAGCTACTTCGGGGCTGACGATGGGCTGGAACAAGGTGTAGATCATGCCGGCCAGGGCGGCTGTGATCGAGGCGATGGTAAGGGCGACGAATTTGAAAACAATCGTGTTGAAGCCCAGCATCCGCGCCCGGTTTTCGTTTTCACGGGCCGCGATGCACACCCGGCCTGTGGGCGAATCAATGAATCGACGATAGACGAGATAGACCAGTACAGCGAAGGCCAGCACCACGTAGTAAAAACGCAGCCGTTCATCCGAGGGACTGAGGTATTCTGGACGGGGGATGCCCTGCAAACCCACATCGCCACCGGTGTATTTGCCCAACTCACGCGTTTTGATCAGAATGTCGAACACGTACGCCAGCCCCAGCGTGACCAGGGCAAAGGTGATACCCGACACCCGCACCAGCACCACGCCGAACAGCAATGCCTGCGCCACGCCCAATCCCACCACCGCTATCAGCGTCGGCCCCAATGACCACGCCATACTCTTGAGCAGGATGCCCGTGGCGTATGCGCCCACGGCAAAGAACATGGCATGCCCAAAGGAGAGGATACCGGCGATCCCCAGGATCAGATCATAGCTGATGGCATACATGGCCAGGATGAATATCTCGATCATCAGGCCCTGGATGAATTTTGACTGGCCCGCCTCTCCGGCTATCAGGCCGGCGGGAGATTGCCCGTCGAGCAGCCCCACCAGGAAAGGAAGGGCTACCAGCAGGAGGATCAGGAGCAGAAAGGCTGTGTTTTGGCGTAAACGGGTCATTTCGATGATCCGGGAAGGGGAATCAGATGGCGGATTGATAGCCTGGGAGTCAGTCTTTGCGGCCGAAGAGACCCTGGGGCATGAGGAGCAAAATCACCACCATGAGCAGAACGGTGGACGCCGGCACCAGAGGCGGCGTTGGCTTGAACGGTTTATCCAGGAAGGGCAGGGCGATGCCGATCTGGCCGTATTTAATGACGAATTGTTGCAACAACCCCACGATGAGCGAGCCCACGGCCGCGCCGGGATAGCTGGTAAGGCCGCCGATGGCCAGGGCGATAAGGGCGGTGATCAGCACACTTGCGCCCATGGCATCGGAGAGCCCGGTGGCGGGCGCGGAGAGCACGCCGCCCAGCGCCGCCAGCCCCACGCCCAGGGCAAAGACCAGGGTGAACACCCGTCGGACATTAATGCCCAGCGCCTCCACCATTTCGCTGTCCTGCACACCGGCGCGGATGATCATCCCCAGGCGGGTGCGCTGCAGGATGATCCACACCACCACCAGTACCAACAGGCCCATCGCGATGAGAAAGAGTTCGTTATAAGTGCGGATACGCGCCTTTTCACCGCCGATCTCCAGCACAATGGTGGAACAGTGATGTTGCAGCCAGCCGCCGATGCTCGTGGCCGGGCATCCCTCGCCCCGTGCTGCGAAAAGCGCCGGTTTGGGCATGGTAAAGCCCGACCGCCCCCACAGCGCCCGTACGATCTCCGTGCCGATGAACGCCAGCCCAAACGTGAGCATGATCTGGTACAGCGGGCGTTCGTAGAGGGGACGGATGAGGGAAGCCTCCATCAGGCTGCCCAGGCCCACGCCAGTGATCACGGCCACGATGATGGCAAAGAGGAAGAGCCAGTTGCTGCTCAGGCCCAGCATGAAGGCTGTGAGGGGTGCATTCGCGGCGTAGATGAGCAGGGCGATGGCCGTGATCACCAGAAAAAGGATGACACTG
>JAJRXO010000682.1 GCA_024276255.1 Chloroflexota bacterium
CATAGGGAATGGCCCCGGTCAGGCGCACATGGCGGGCCACACCCCACTGCCGGGCCAGCGCCCGATAATGCGCGACGCGGGGAAAGCCCATGAGCAGCAGTTGAGCGCCGCTCTCTATCACCGCCGGTCGGGCCATGGCCTGCAGGAGGATGTCGACACCCTGGTAGGGCGCCAGCAATCCCAGATACACCAAAATCGGCCGCCGGGCATCCAGGCCCAGCGCCGAGAGCAAGACCGGATCGCGGGGTTGGGGCCGGAAATGTTCGGGATCGATGCTGTCGGGCAGCATGTGCAGCCGCTGTGGGGGAATGCGGCGCTGCAATAGCAACTGGTAGGTGGTGGCGGAAGAGGGGAATAGCGCCTGCGGTCGGCGTTCGATCCATTGCTCCAGGCGACGTAGCCAGGGCAAGAATGGCGATCGGGGGGAGATAAAGCGATGATCGAGCATCTCGGCGCTGAGCGAGCCCTGATAGTCAAACAGCAACGGCACGCGCAGCAGACGACTCAGCATCCAACCCAGCAACGCACCTTCGTGCAGAAATGCGTAGATGGCCTGGGGGCGAAAACGCAGGGCTGCGGCCCACAACGTGGGGGTGAGCAGAGCATCGAGCAGTAATTTCCGGCGCGAGGAGCCAACGGGCATGGTACGGGCCCAGGGCAGGGGCACGCGCGTGGTGGCAATGCCTGGCATATCCCGCCCCGCTGGATAGGTGACCAGCTGTACCTGGTGCCCCAACGACTGCAAACCCTGCACCTGACCCCAGATGCGCACATGGCAACCATAATCGGCGAAAAAACCGGTGGGGGCAATGGCTAGAATTCGCATGGGAAACAAAAAAAGCCCGTTCCGGGGCTTTCAGCGCCAGGAGACCACGCCAAGCTCCTGCCGGGATATGGCCGACAGCGGGCGCTACCAACTCTCCGGCACGTAATTCTCGCTGCCGCAGGACTCGTTACAGCGGCTCCTGGATCAATTTGTCGTAGATGTCGGCCAGCTCCTCTTCGGAATAGAAATGAATCACGATGCGCCCCCCCTTGCGTGAACGGAAGAGGTTGACCTTGGTGCCCAGATAGGCGCGCAGGCGATCTTCCAGCGCTTTGCTCTCGGGTGATGCCTCGCTCGCGTCTTCATCGCCTTCAGCGGCTGCTGCCGGCGGCGTATTAAGGCGCCGAACCAGCTCTTCAGTCTGACGCACCGACATGCCGCGGTTAATGACCAGCTTGGTGGCCTCCACCATGGTCTGCTCGTCGTTCAGGCCCAAAATGGCGCGGGCATGTCCCTCGCGGATCTGATTTTCCATGAGGGCGTTTTTCACCGCGGGCGGCAGACGCAACAATCGCACGACATTGGCCACGGCGGTGCGGCTCTTGCCCACGCGTTCGGCCACCTGCTCCTGCGTCAGGCCAAATTCATCCATCAGGGTCTGATAGGCAGCGGCTTCTTCCAGGGGGTTCAGGTCAGAACGCTGGATGTTTTCCACCAGGGCCAGCTCCAGCATGGCCTGAGGACTGGCTTCCTTGATCACCACAGGTATCTCGGTGAGGCCGGCCAGGCGGGAGGCGCGCCAACGCCGCTCACCGGCGATGATAAAGTAGGGAGTGGGATCGCTGAGCGGCGCCGCGGTGACGATGATGGGCTGGATCAGGCCATGTTCCTTGATGGAAGCGGCGAGCTCGGCCAGGGCTTCAGGCGCGATGGCCTGCCGGGGTTGACGGGGATTGGGACTGACATCGTCGATGGGCAGAACGCGCAAACCTGCATCGGGCACACCATCGGTGCGGGGTTCGGGGGGTGTTTCGGGGATCAGGCTGGTCAGGCCACGACCCAAACCTCGGCGTTTCATGGGGTTACTCCCTCCGGAACAGGGGCATTGTTACGGGTGATCAATTCCTGGGCCAGCTCGTAATAGGCCTTGGCGCCCAAGGAGTTGGGGGCGTAGCTGTTGATCGGTTCGCCATAGCTGGGGGCCTCGCCCAGGCGGATGTTGCGCGGGATCACCGTTTTGAACACAGCATCGCGAAAATAGCGGCGCACCTCTTCTTCGACTTGCTGGCTGAGCTTCAGGCGCTGGTCGTGCATGGTGAGCAAGAGGCCGGCAACCCGCAGGTGCGGATTCAGGGCCTGTTTCACCTGATCGATGGTGGTGAGCAACTGCGTCAGTCCCTCCATGGCCAGGAATTCGCATTGCACAGGCACAATCACACCGTGGCTGGCCGCTGCCAGGGCATTGACGGTGATCAGCCCCAGGCTGGGCGGGTTGTCGATCAATACGTAATCATAGCGATGCAGGGTGGGAATAAGGGCATCGCGCAGGAGATAGGCCCGGCGGAAGGGATCGCGGATTGCTTCCACGACCTCGGTTTCCAGGGCAGCCAGATCGTGTGAGCTGGGGGCCAGATCCAGGCGCATGCGATTGGTGAGGGTGATCACGTCAGCCAG
This sequence comes from Chloroflexota bacterium, assembly GCA_024276255.1. Taxonomy (GTDB): domain Bacteria; phylum Chloroflexota; class Anaerolineae; order J102; family J102; genus JAADGC01. Next base: position 2,441 of record JAJRXO010000682.1, read on the forward strand.
GGCGACCTCGCCGCTGAACACATCGTACAACGACCGCGGCAACTGGCTAGGCACCAGGCCCAGGCTGCTGGTGGCATTGGCCTGCGGATCGATATCGACGATGAGCACGCGTTGGCCGGCGGCCGCCAGATAGGCGCCCAGATTGACGGCCGTGGTGGTTTTGCCAACACCGCCTTTTTGGTTGGCAATAGCGTAAACGTAGGTCATGGCAGTGGATGTTCCTGGATGTAGGCTAACACGTCATCGGCGCCGGGCAACCCGCTGACGCCGACGCTCTCGATGCCCATGCTGGCGGCTACGTTTGCAAAATAGGCAGCCTGAATGGGGTCTTGATGTTGATAATAATGGACGAGAAAAGCGGCAGCAAAGGTATCGCCAGCGCCGGTGGGATCCACCTCCCTGGCGGGCCGCGTGGGGATGCGGTGGCGCTTGCCTTGCACATAGAGCACACATCCCTCGGCAGCCTTGGTGATGGCCACCACGGGCACGGTATCGATAATGGTGGGCAAGATGCTGAGATCGCCGATCAGATCCTCGTCGGAAAAGATGATCACGTCGAGATGAGGCAATACGCGACCGGCACAATACCACGGCACGGCCACCACATTCCCTTCACTGTCCCACTCACGCATCCAGCCCTGGGGCGTGGCGGCCATCAGCCCCTGCCCCCGCTCGGCAATGGTGGGGTCCACTTCCTGGGTGAGCGGCGCCAGCAGGATAATATCGGAATCGTACAATTCGGGCGGCACGTCATCGGCCAGGATGGGCCCGGCCACGGCGCGCAAACGCTGGGTACGCACATTATTATGGTAGACGTTGTGAAAGGTGGTGGTATGCTGCGAGGGCAGGACCACGATATTCACATCTTTCAGCAGGGGATGTTGGGCATCTTCGGGCCGCGACCGCGAGATCACGGTCACATCGGCCCCCAGGCGACGGGCGGTAATGCCAGCATAGCTGGACGTTCCGCCCAGCGTGTAGCCGCCGGGAATGACATCGCGAGTAAGATTTCCGATGATTGTGAACTGCACGGGGGAACTCCTCTCAGTGACGGGGGAAACAGTACGATTTTAGCACACGGGCATCACACAAGCCAAAGGGCACGTTGGCAGGCATGGCGAATTGGCGATTGCCTGCTAAAAAAGTACAATGGGAGCATCTTCCTGATCCCACGGATGCCCTCCCTGTTCATGAAACGACGATTTCGTTCCCATTTTCTTGTCCTGCTGCTTTTCGGCCTGCTGACAGCAATTGCCACCTGGCCGCTTCTGCCGAGGCTGGCCAGCCATGTGCCCGGAAGCGATACCTGGGCCTATGATGAGTATACCTTTATCTGGTCGATGTGGTGGTTCAAGCACAGCCTGCTTGATCTGCCAAGCTCCATCTTCTTCAGCTCCCACATCTTCTATCCCCTGGGCATGGAGCTGATCCTCTATTCCTACAATTTACTGGCAGCGATTCTGGGCCTGCCCCTGGGCGTGGCGTTTTCGTGGCCGGTTGCTTCCAATGTGCTGCTGCTTGCCGGTACGATGCTCTCGGGTTACGGCAGCTATCTGCTGACGCTGTGGCTTTTGCTGCGCAGCAAACAACCGCCATTGAATCGAGCGACGGCGCGGCGGGCTGCCCTGGTGGCAGGCGTGCTGTATGGCTTCGCGGCCACGCGGGGCGTGTATCTGGCCCTGGGACATTATAACATTCAAAGCTGGGCCTTCTTGCCCTTCTTTGTATTGTATTTATTGCGCCTGCAA
>JAJRXO010000683.1 GCA_024276255.1 Chloroflexota bacterium
CGGGCGATAGCACTGAGCTCGGCAATGGGCTGCACGGTGCCGACCTCGTTGTTGGCGGTCATGATGCTGATCAGCACCGTATCGGAGCGGATGGCCCGCTGCAACGCCTCGGGATCCACCTGGCCGAAGCCATCCACCGGCAAGATGGTGAGATCGAAATCAAAAACACGGGCCAATTGTTGGGCCGTGACGAGCACGGCTTTGTGTTCGACGGCGCTGATAATGAGATGGCGGCCGCGATCAGCCTGGCGAGCGGCCCAGGCCACGCCTCGCAACACCATGTTATCGCTTTCGGAGCCACACGAGGTGAAGACGATCTCATCCGGGCGGCAGTGTAGCACACGCGCCACGGTGCGCCGCCCCTCCTCCAGCGCCTGTTTTGCCTCGCGGCCCTGGCGGTAAATGCCCGAAGCATTGCCGAATTGCTCATTGAAAAAGGGTATCATGGCGGCCAACGCCGTGGGTGACACCGGGGTGGTAGCAGAATGATCGAGGTAGATAGTGGGTTGGTTCATAGAATCTCCCTGCCTGCTTTGATCAGGGTAAGACTTGCAAAAAGACGCGGCGAAAGTTTTCGCCCAGGATTTTCTGTATCTGTGGCGGTGTGTAACCTCGCTGGCTCAATCCTTCGCAAAGGCGAGGATAGTGCTCGCCGCTGCTCAATTCGGCGATCGGTACACAGCCGTCGAAATCCGAGCCAATGCCGACATGGTCGATGCCGGCTACCTGCACGATATGATCGATATGGTCGAGCAGGCGCGACAATGTAGCCTGACTGCGCTCACTGGCCACAAACTGATGCACAAAGGTGACGCCGACCACGCCGCCGTTGGCGGCAATGGCCCGCAACTGGGCATCGCTGAGATTGCGGGGATGTTCGCACAGGGCGTAGGCATTGGCATGACTGACAATCACAGGTTTTTGCGAAAGCGCCAGCACATCAGCCACGCCCCCGGCATTGAGATGCGCCAGATCGAGCATGACGCCCAGCTCGTTACAGGCGGCCACCAGGTCCCGGCCAAAAGCACTGAGCCCGGCCTGCGTTCCCGCGAGCAACCCATCGGCGGCGGCATTGCGATGATTCCAGGTGAGTCCGATATTGCGCACGCCCAGGCGGTAAAAAATATGCAGCAGTGACAGACGACCGGCCAGCGCTTCCGCCCCTTCCAGGCCGAGGATGGCGCCAATGGGGCCATCGCTCTGTAGGGCGACAAGGTCTTCGGCCGTCTGGATCAGACACATGTCGTCAGGAACGCTTTGCACCAGATCAAGCAGGACGTGCACCCGCTCCAGCGATGCACTGGTGGCGCAGGCCTGCAAGCGCTCGCCGCCAGGAAATGCGGCGAAAATCTGACAGTTGATGCCGCCGGCGCGCAGCCGGGGAATATCCAGATGGCCCTCCTTCCCCCATTGTCGCAGATCGCGGTATTTGGGGCCGGGAAGCGCCGCTCCCAGGGTATCGCAATGGCCATCAAAGACAAAACTCTGTTGGTGAAGTTGTATCATGCTCATCATTCATCCTGCACACGAGTGATCTCTTCCTCTGCCAGCAACCGCAGTTTCTGAAATTGCAGGGAGGGCGCTTTCAGATTGTAGCAATCAATGAGCTCATTGATTGCTGCCACTTCCTGCCGGAACTCAGCCAGATGCTGAGCCCACACGACCTCCACAGCCTCGCGGTCTTCTGCGCCCTGCCTGCGCTGCCGATACCAGGC
>JAJRXO010000684.1 GCA_024276255.1 Chloroflexota bacterium
GAATAAATGCGAACAGATTTTCGGCATCCCCTAGGGTTAGTGGGGCGTCACCTGAGCTCCCACTAAATACTGCCTCCCCTGCCAAAGCCCCCAAACACACCTGCGCGCCAGCGTTTTAAGGATCAGATAAGCAAGGCCGGCGGGATCAACAGCAACTCTGGTGTCTGCGTTTGCCTGAGCGTTTGTTTTAGTGCGTCAATATTGAACAATGTTCACACCCCGTGCGCAAGACGTTGCAACCACACTCGCAACCCTGCTTCCGGCCCGATCCGAGTATCTTCAGGCGCTAAGTTTTGCGCTGCCCGCCCACTGTCATGGACGGGAGACGGGCCGTACGCCGGCCCGCCTCCCGTGTTTTTCGATCGCTCAGGGCTGATGGATGAGCGGCATCCACAGCACTTGCGGCGTGGGTGTGGGGGTCGCCGTTGCCGTGGGTGTTGGCGAGGGTGTGGTTGTGGGTGAAGGTGTGAGGGTGGGGGTCGGTGTGGCCGTGGGCGAAGGAGTCGAGGTCGGCGTCGCAGTGGCCGTGGGGGTAGGCGTGGGCGTATCGGTGGGCACCGGGGTGGGCGTGGGCACCGTGCCGCCGGGCAGGGAGTATTCCAGCCGCAGTTCGGGCAGGCGTTCGGGTTCATTCCAGTCGCTGCTCACCAGCTTGTACAACTGGCTGGCGGAAGCCTCGCCGGTGATCTGCCAGCCATAATTGGCGGCCGCACCCGACACAAAGTCCTGGACGTCAGTGGTGACATCCCACTCGGTAAAATCACCCGTCGCGGCCAGGGGGCTATCGGCGCTGGCCGTAGCCGCCCGATCAGTCGCGCCCAGAGCGCCGGGGGCATCCCAGGGCTGGCCATTGGCCGCCTGCACCCATGTGGCCTGGCGTTCGTCCCAGGCACGCAGCAGGCGGTACACATGCGTCGTCAGGAGTGCAGGCTGATCCTGATACACGTTCAGGCGCAGGGTGGCGCTGGCAATCTGCGCCCCCGCCGGCACATTCGACAGATCAAAACGAATCAGACTGTTGCGGGCGCCGCTGGAATGAATCCACAGATGGCCCAGAGAGCCATAATTGCGGGCGGGACTCCACTCATCAAGGAGGGTGTCCTGCACGCCGGTTTGACCGTCGCCGGCCTTGAGCAACAAGGACAGTGGCTGCAGAGCCAGCGAACCAAAATCTGCCTGCACGCCGGCTACCGAGGCGCCCTGCCAGTTCAGCCAGCGTTCGGGCTGGCCGTCGTTGTTGTCGTCATCCTGTAAGCCATAGTTGAAGCGTATTTGCTGATGCGCCTGCAGGGTGCCTCCGAACAGAGCGGCGGGAATGGCCACTTCCAGATCGTAGCCATCGCCGCGGGTCTGAGTCGCAGCCACAATACTGGCGGTGGGGCCAGACACGTTCTGCACCTGGCCATCGGCGGTGATGCGCACCGTGAAATCGTCGTTGCCCGGTCGCTGATCGTCGCTGGGGTCGAAGCTGAGCAACAGAGCATCGCCCGTACCGACATCTGCGTCCTGCACAGACACGGCCAGCAGAAGATAATCGCTCCACCAGCCCAGACGCGTGACGGCACTGAGATCGGCGTCGTCGGCAGGAGCCGAGCCCTGCATCGAGTCGGCATTGGCTGCGCCGAGCGTCACCACGGGATCGCCCGCCCAATCGCTCACATCGCCATCCAGAACGCGGGCGCCCACCGACTGAGCGGTCAATGTGGGCTGCTGGCGGTCAAACTGGAACAGGGCCAGTTCGCCGAAGGTGGCAGGATCTGCGTCCAGGCTGCTGCCGGCCCACACGAGCTCTGTGTCGGTCGAGTTTTGCTGCGCCGCCGGAGTAGACGCGTTATCGCGATCGTACAGGGCGATGTTGATGCCCAGCTTGCGCAGGTGTTCGAAATCCCCTCCCACTGCCGCGGCCGGGATGCGGGCCTCGATGTCGTAGCCAGCAGTATGGGTCTGTACGGCCCACTGCCAGTCGGCCGGCGCGGGCTGACCGCCCACCAGCAGGCTGCCGTCGGCGCCAAACAACAGACTCACGTCATCGTCGCCGATCAGACCATCCTGCAGGCCGTCGATGGCCACGCCCACCTGATCGAGGTGGGTGGTCTGGGTGAGCACCTCGTTATCATCGATATGCAGGCCCAGGTACAGGGCATTGTCGTCCCAGCGCACCCGCACATCCGCGTTCAAATCGGCCAGATCAGGGGTCTCGCCGGTGATGCTGTCAGCATCGTTCGCATTCACACTGCGCAGGTAATTGGCCGTCCATTCGCTCAAATCGCCATCGATGCTGGCCACGCCCTGGGGCTCA
>JAJRXO010000685.1 GCA_024276255.1 Chloroflexota bacterium
ATCTCCTTCCGATGCGAGGCGTAAAAGGCAAGCGCCTCCTCGATCTGCCGCTGCGTCAGGCCATACTCCTCGGCGATCTCCGCCGCGGACATGCCCCATATTTCATGGGCAATGACCACGGCCTGCACCCGTACGCCCGTGCCACGCAGCACGGGCGTGGGCGCGCCGCTGGCCCCGCGGCGATAGGTAATCTGGGGAAACACCGGCTCTGGTTGAGTGTCCCCACGTTTTAGGCTGTGATTCATGGGACGATTCGAGTTGACGGAGGGTGGTCTTGACTGAAGCCATGGGCGAAGATGGTCGGATGTGAACGATTTTCAGAATTGTAATCCCGTCCACCATCATACCAACCCCATCTGATGATGTCAAAGCACCTGCATGCCAGGGACACTGTATCAGTTTAGTCGGCGCTGCCGGCCGACCATCGGCAGCGATGCTATTACTCCCCCCGAAAGCGCAGCGTCGGGGGGAGCCAGAGGGGGGCAGTGCCACCGACTAAACTCACACAATCTCATCGATCACCATCCAGCTTGCCTCCGCCGCCCGACTTCGCTACAATCAGACCCATGTCAACCCCCATGCGTCGTCAATATCTACAGATCAAAAAACAATATCCCGATGCAATACTGTTCTTCCGGTTGGGCGATTTTTACGAAACATTCGACGATGACGCCAAACTCGTGGCCGAGGTGTGCGACGTCGTTCTCACCAGCCGTCCGGTCAGCAAGGGTCAGCGGGTGCCCCTGGCGGGCGTGCCCTGGCACAGCGCCGAAACATATATCGCCAAACTGGTGAACGCCGGCTACAAGGTGGCTATTTGCGAACAGGTTGGTGAGGTGGGCAAGGGGCTGGTGGAACGCGATGTCATTCGCGTGGTCACGCCCGGCACCCTGGTGGAGCCCACGCTGCTGGATGAACGCAAGAACAACTACATTGCCGCCCTGGTGTTCGAGGGTGGGCAGCGCGCTGGCCTGGCGTATGCCGACATCACCACGGGCGAATTCGCCGTCACCGAGTTGAGCGGCAGTGATGTGGCCCGCCACACCCTGGAGGAACTGGCGCGACTCAGCCCTGCCGAGGTGCTGATCCCGGACGGCGGCGGCTATCCTGCAATAGCCGAACAATATCGCGCCACCCCCTACGACGCCTGGCGTTACGAGACCGAAGCAGCCCGCCAGGCCCTGCTCGAATATTACGGCGTGAACTCGCTGGCCGGGTTCGGATGCGAGGGCCTGCCGCTGGCGATCTCGGCGGCGGGGGCGCTCATCGCCTATTTGCACGATACGCAAAAACAGCTGTTGGGCCGCCTGCAGGCCCTGCATACCTACAGCACCGACGCCTACATGCTGCTCGATCCGGCCACGCGGCGCAATCTGGAGCTGGTGGAGACCCTGCGCGACCAGCACCGGCAGGGCTCGCTGCTATGGGTGCTCGATAAGACACGTACGGCCATGGGCGGCCGCCTGCTGCGGCGACGCATTAATCAACCACTGCTCGACGTGGCGGCCCTGAACGAGCGCCTGGATGCAGTTGAAGTCTGGGTGAAGGCCGGGCTGGAGCGGGCCGAATTGCGTGAGCTGCTGCGCGGCATCGGCGACATCGAGCGCTGGACCAATCGCTGCACGCAGAAGATCGCCTTGCCGCGGGATCTGGTGGGGCTGCGCGAAAGCCTGGCCCTGTTGCCCAAAATTCGGGAGATCGCGAC
>JAJRXO010000686.1 GCA_024276255.1 Chloroflexota bacterium
GATCTGGACGGCACCGTCTACCTGGGCGAACAGGCCCTGCCCGGCGCCGTGAACGGCATCGCCGCCCTGCGACGGCACGGCATCAGGACGCTTTTCGTCAGCAACAAGCCCCTGCAGCCCCGCCAGGCCTATGCCGCCAAGCTCAGCCGCCTGGGTATTCCCACCGATCCCGACGACGTCATCACCTCGGGCTACGTGCTGGGCCGCTATCTGGCCAGCCACGCCCCACAGTTACGCCTGTATGTCATCGGCGAAGAACCGCTGAAGGACGAATTGCGCGGTCACGGGCTCACGGTGGTAGAGGAAATCGAGCAGGATGCCAGGGAGGTGATCGATCCCGCGGGTGTCGATGCCGTGGTGGTGGCCTTTGATCGCACCCTCGACTACCGCAAGTTGAACACCGCCTATCAGGCCCTGCGCCGGGGCGCCCGTTTCTTTGCCACCAATGCCGACAAGACCTGCCCCATGCCTGGCGGGGCCATTCCCGATGCCGGAGCCACCCTGGCCGCCCTGCAACACATCACCGGCCGCAGCGTCGATGTTCTGGCCGGAAAACCGTCTCCCCTGATCATGCAGGTGGCGCTGGAAAGGCTGGGAACCGCGGCCGGGCGCAGCCTGATGGTGGGAGATAGACTGGAAACCGACATCCGCATGGGCCGGGAAGCCGGGATGAGGACCGCCCTGCCGCTCACCGGCGTCACCCGCATCGATGACCTCGAACGCAGCGAGCTGCAACCCGATTTCGTGGTGCAAAACATCGACGAACTGGTGCAGATAATACTTGACAACGACGGCCAGGAGATGCTTTGATCCAACTGTCTTTCAACGCCGTTCTGATTTCCACACCGGGAGGTGATGATGAACGTATTCGACGCCGTACGCACCAAGCGAGCGGTGCGCCAATTCAGCGACCGCCCCATCAGCGAGGATGATCTGATCAAGATACTCAACGCCGGACGCTGGTCGGGCAGCTCCAAGAACATCCAGCCCTGGCATTTTGTGGTGCTGCGCCAGCGCGAACGATTGATCGCGCTCAGCCAGTGCGGGCAATTTGCCGGCCACCTGGCCGGAGCCACGGTGGGCGTGGCCCTGGTGACCGGTGATTGGCGTGAGCGCTGGCCTGTGGCCTTTGATTTGGGGCGAGCCGCGCAGAACATGATGCTGGTGGCGCACGAAATGGGCATCGGTTCAGTCATGGCCAATATCTACGAGATCGAACAGGCGCGGGCATTGCTGGGCCTGCCGCCGGAGTTGATGTGTTACGCCGCCATCTCGTTTGGCTATCCGGCCGATCCCGCAGAACTCCAGCGACCGCCCCGGGCCGGCGGCAAACGACCGCTGGCAGACGTGGTGCATTGGGAACACTGGTAAAAACATGACCCCACACCCCCGCGTGTTCGTCACCCGGCGCCTGCCACAACCCGCTATGCAGCGTCTGCGCGCAGCGCCGCTGCAGCTCGACCTGTGGCCCGAACCCGGCCCGCCGCCCTATGACGAGCTTGTGGCGCGCGTCCAGGGCTGCCATGGCCTGCTCTGCCTGCTCACCGATCGCATCGACGCCGCCCTGCTGGACGCC
>JAJRXO010000687.1 GCA_024276255.1 Chloroflexota bacterium
GGACTGCGCCAGGGCCGGGAGATGCAGGTGCATAATGCCTGCCCCCACGCCGATGATGGCAAATGTAAGAGGAGCCGTAGGGTCGCTCATCGATTCGTCTCCTGCTTCCTTCAGGGAAGGAGATATCATAGATCACATTTCATGTTTCAGTCAGGGTTTGCAGTGGCACAACGATGTGGCGGCGACCGCTATCATCCTCCCATCTCTTGGCAGCCGCAACCCGCAGGGGGCGTTGTTCGCCAGGAGGAAGAATGAATTCCAGCTCGTTGTAGGGTAGGGGATAACCGTACTGGAGCCAGCGCAGGCGCAGGGTCAGGAGATCTGGCTCGGCCATTATCTCCAATTCCAGCTCTGTGACCTCTCCCCGCTGATAGGCGAAACTGAAGCCGTCGTCTTCAATCAGGTTGAAGCGTCCGGCGCCCCGTTGCGGATGGGGGAAAAGATAAATCTGACGTAGATCGTCCCCCTGTTCGCCCACGTGGCGCATGAGCTTGCCCAGGGGGAGAATGCCACCGTCGGGCACCAGCAGGGGAATAAGGTGCAGGGGGGCATCCAGGATAACGGATTGGCCACCATCATACCAGTCGCCACTGTGAAAGTCGCACCACATGCGGCCTTGCGGCAGATACACCTGCCGCTGGCGTGCCCCGGGCTCCAATACGGAAGCCACCAACAGGTTGGGCCCCAGCATGAAGTCAAAGGATTCGCTGTGTGTCCGGGGGTCGTAAGCAAAATGGTAAACTAGGGGACGGATGATGGGGTGTCCTGTACGGTGGCTTTCCACGAACAGAGTGTAGAGATAGGGCAGTAAGCGATAACGGAAGGCGATGGCCTGGCGTACCAGCGGCAAGACTTCAGGATACATCCACGGTTCATTCACCGTACCATCGCTGTTCCAGGAATGGATGGTGAAACGAGGATGAAAAACGCCATTTTGCACCCAGCGTACAAAGAGCTCTGGATCGGGCCTGGGGCCGGCAAAGCCACCCACATCGTGGCCTGTGTTGGGCGCGCCCGAAAGACTCAGGCCCAGGCCCATGGGGATGTTGTATCGTAGAGTCTCCCACGACGTGTAGTTGTCGCCCGACCAAGTTTGGGCGTAACGTTGGATGCCTGGACATCCGGAGCGAGAGATGAGGAAGGGACGCTCGTCAGGATTACATTCCAGTTGCGCTTCGCGCGAGGCTCGGGCCATGAGTAACGATTGCAGGGGCCGTATCAATCCGATGGGAATAGGGCGGCCAAAGCCATCACAACGGGCCTCGTCGTCCCAAATGGGATACTCGTTGTTGTCGTTCCAGGTGGAGTCGATGCCGATGTTGAGAATACGGTCTTTGACCCGCTGTTTCCACCAATCGTAAGCCACAGGATTGGTGAAGTCGATATGGGCACCTTCGCCGCCCCAAAAAACGCTGAGCTCGGGTGCGTCGCTGTTCGCCTGTTGTACAAAACCATCGAGTTCAGCCACTTCGTCATAGCGGGGGTGGGTGGTCAACAGGGCAGGCTTGATGTTGGCTGCCAGATGAATACCGGCGCGATGAAAATAATTGCTCAAACGTTGCGGATCAGGGATCTTTTTCAGGTTCCAGTTGAAGACATAGCGTTTTCCCTCATTGTCACTACCATAACCTGAGGAGAGATGAAACATATCGCAGGGGATGTCGTGCTGCACGCACAGATCGACGAATTGCTGCAGCTTGTTTTGTGCGTCAGGCACTTCTGTGTAGGTCATGGTCGAGGCAAGATAGCCCAAGGACCAGCGGGGCGGCAGAGCCATGTGCCCGATCAGGCGGCTGAGTTTCATGACCACATCGGGCAGGGTGGGGCCGTAAAGCAAGTAATAATCGAGATCACCGCCTTCGGCCTGGTAGTAGCGATAGGCGGGGTAGTAGTTGTCGATTTCCTTGCCCAGATCGAAAATGGTAGTGGCCAGGTTATCATAAAGAAGGCCATAAGCGATGTCCAGCTCGGGATCAAAGGTGATATAGAAGGGGAAATGCTTGTACAGGGGATCCCCGTTGGCGGCGTTGTAGCCCAGAGCGTCCACATTCACCAGGCGATAGCGTCGTCCCTGCTTGTCCAGGGGACCGGAACGCTCGCCCAGGCCATAGTAATGTTCGCCGGGTCGACGCTTGAGATAGTGAAAGACGCTTTGGCCTGCCTTATCGTAGGGATAAGCGCGGCCGGGCAGGTCCTCGGCAAAAATGCGCCCCTGTGTGTCGGCCCACTGCAGATAAAAATCGTCCAAATGGATACGCAGGCGCAGTTGACCGGTGTCCAGTTCGATGACATGATCACCATTATGCAAGATGAAGGAAGGCAAGCTGAATGGCGATAAATCGTGGCGTAAACGCCCCTCTCGGGGGATATCGCCCTCCTCCCCCACAATCATCCAGGTGCGATCCAGCCGGGGCGCGCCTTCGGGCCAATGTTCCACCCGCACGATATCCGCTTCGAGTACACTGATCTGTAAACGCTCGCCTTCCTGACCACGAAATACCAGGGGATGGGTGTTGAGATCGTTGGGGACCACATGGGAGGGTCGGGTGATGCGCACGATTAGAGCTCCTTGAGCAGACGTTGCAGGCCGGCAAATGAACGCCGTACACCGGCTTCATGGTCGCCACCCGGCCAGAAGTGGTTTTCGATACTGATAACGCCGGCGTAGCCATCCGCTTGCAGTGCCCGCAACTGCCCGCACACATCGACTGCGCCCGCCCCCAGCTCAACCCATTGCGGCTCACCCGTCCGCGGGTGCCGTACGGCGTCCTTGATATGCACATGCCCCAGCACATCCTTTGCCTGCTTGTAGCCATCGGGATAGGGCCTCTCTCCCACGAAAAAGGCATTGCCAGTATCCCACAGGAGCCGCAAATGAGGTGAGTTCACCTGCTTGATAAAACGTGCAGCCTCAGCGACGCTATCGAGATTGCACTCGAAGTCATTTTCCATGACCAGGACGATGCCTTCTTCTTCAGCGATTTCTACTGCTAGTTGAAAAGTTGCTAGCAGTTCGGGCCAAAGGCTTTGCACGTCTTCATCTGTTTTCCAAAAAGCGAAACAACGCACACGATTTGTTTCAAACAGGCGGGCAATGTGAGCTGCCTGCCGAATCAGCGCCAATTGATCGGCCAGATCATCCCGCTCTTCGGCGTGAAAAAGTTGCCGGCTCGACTGTCCACGCCCATGTAGACGGGATTTGAAGATAGGAGCGGCGACACAAGGGACACGCAAGCCCCGGTCTCGAATCATCGACGTCACGCGTTGCAGGTCCTCATCTTCCTGAAAGACCAGGTTCTTGTCCCAGGCACTTCGAATTTCAACCCACGCCAATCCCAGCTCTTGTACCACGCCCAGGGCATAGGCGAGGTCTTGACTGATGTCATCAGCGAAAATAGCAAAATCAAACATGGTTCAGTTTTCCTATGGCCCGTGCACATGGCGACTGGCAGCGAGATAGTTGATAGAAGCTTCGCGACTGAGGGTATCGGGAATACAACCTGTGTCCATCAGGATGCAGCAGCCGTCAGGTTGACCCACTTCTGTTTGTGGGACGAAAGGATTTTCGTCCGCCTTGGCATAGTGTCCCAGATCGGCCGGAAGTGGCTGGGCCGGGATCAAAGTTCGCTCGGTTTCTCCGCTGAAGAAGGATTGCGTCCAAGTGGAGATGTAATCGGTTGCCACGCCATTCAAGGTGGTGAGCATACGTTGGTTGTGCGTGACTTCAGGCATGAATCCAGTCTAGGATGACGCCGAGATAGGCCTGGGGATGAGCGGCCAGGGCGGGATATATGCTGAGGGCCTGTGATGCGGGGAGAGTGTGGGTGATCAGCCCGACGCTGCTGAGTCTGCCTTCGGCAAACCAGGCTGCCAGCTGCTGCATGGCTTGCAGCTTGTGCCAGCGACTGGCGTACGCTGGCAGTTGCTGCACCGATTCATGTGCACCCAGCAGTCGCACGCCCTTGCGATGGATCAGACTGTAGACATCCAGCTCGACCCGACCGCGTGTGCTGCCCAACAAGACCACCCGTCCTCCCCGGGTCACCAGGTCCAGGGCCAAAGGAATCACGGCCGGACTGCCCGTGGCTTCGATGACTACATCGGGGTCTTCACCATGACAGAGTTCATACACGGCGGCGGGGACGTCCTGCTCGCCGGCGTGCACGGTATGAATGCCCTGTTGCCGGGCGATATGCAATCGCTCAGGGATCATATCAATAGCGATGACAGGCGAGGCCCCGTTGAGGCGATAAAGCTGGGCCGCGAATTGTCCTACCAGGCCCAGACCATATACCACCACGCTTTCGCCCAGACGCACGGGCGCCACGCGCACGGCGCTGAGGGCAATGTAGGCCAGACGGATGAGGGTGCTTTCCTTGTCGTTCAGGGCATCGGGCAAGGGGATAACTGTGGTGTAGCGGCAATCCACCACTGGCATCTCGCCGTGAGGCGCCTCAGCCAGCACCCGCTGTCCGGGTAGGAAATCAGTCACCTGGGAGCCCACGGCTTGTATGCGTCCGACCAGAGCATAGCCCGGGTAATGGGGCATCATGGGAAAAGGGGGATCGGGCAGGGTGAAACCGATATGTGCGCCGCTGTACAGGGCCAGCTCCGTGCCAATGCTGATCAGACTGCAGAAGGCCTGGATGATGATTTCGTGGGGTCCTGGCTCGATCGGCAGCTGACAATCCTCCCATTCTACTCGCCCGACCTCTGAAAAAAGCAAGCGTTTGTACTGCATTCTGGCCTAGCCTTTCAAGCCAGTGGTGGCAATGCCCGTGGTGATGTGGCGTTGCAGGATGGCAAAGACCACGGTAATGGGCAACAGCGTCATCACCGTCATGGCCAGGACATAGTGCCATTGCGTCTGCAAGTCACCCTGGAAGGAGTTCAGGCCGACTTGCAGGGTGAAGACTTCGGTGTGGCTGAGCACGATCAGAGGCCAGAGAAAGTCGTTCCAGCGCCACATAACCGAGAAAATGGCCAGGACGGCCAGGGCGGGTTTGGCCAGGGGCAGAATCACCTGCCAGTAGATGCGCCATTCGCTGGCGCCGTCGATGCGGGCAGCGTCGATAAGTTCATCCGGGATCGTAAGCATGTATTGGCGCAGCAAGAAGACGCCGGTAGGCGTGGCTGCGCCAGGGATAATCACGCCCCACAGGTTGTTATTCCAGCCAATCTCGGTGATGACGATGAAGACAGGCACCAGAATGACAGAAATGGGGATGAGCAGGGTGGCAATGATCAGGACGAAAATGGCATCCCTGCCCCGGAATTCATATTTGCTGAGGGCGAAGGCGGCCATGCTGTTGATGATTAAGGTGATGATTGTCGCCACGCTGGTAACAATGACGCTGTTTCTAAGATAGATCAAGAAATTGAAACGCTTGAGAGGCTCGGTGTAGTTACTCCAGGCGAGAGCAATTTTGCGAATGGGTTGGCGCTGTCCGATGGGCACCTTGATGATTTCACCCGGATTCTGGGGATCGACCATCTGTGCCACGATGCCGACACGGCGCACCTGGGCCAGAGTCTTTTCGCTACCGTCCTCGAAAGCGACTTTGTAGAGAGGCAGAGGGTCGTCATAGCCAGGGACGACGGCGGTCTCTTGGGCGTAAGGCAAGAATTTCGGGGGAAATTCAATCAGCGCCGCCTGGGTCTTGAATGAGGACATCACGAGCCAGGTTATGGGCGCAAACATGACGAAAACGCCGGCGAGCAGGTATAAATAGGTGAGAATATCGGAGATGTCGAAGCCGTTGCGCTGGCGGCGGCGGGTGAGAAAGGCAGCAATGCTACTGGGAACCATGAGCGGTCTCCTTAGGCGACTTCTGAGGCGCGGCCCAGACGTAACTGAATGAGAGTCAACACCAGCAAGACGCTGCCCATGACCAGGGAGGCCGCGGCCGCCAGGCCACGTTGTGGAATCTGGTTGGCAAATGCGGTGTTGTAAATATATTGCACTAGGTACAAAGTGGCGGTTCCTGGGCCACCGCCGGTCAGGACAAAGACCTGGTCAAAAACCTGGACGGCGCGAATCAAAGAAAGCACCAGCACGACAAAGAGGGTGGGCATGAGCAGGGGCAGTGTGATATAGCGGAAGCTCTGCCAGCGGTCGGTACCATCGATGGCGCCGGCCTCATACAGCTCTGGGGGAATCGATTGCAGACCAGCGAGAAGGATGAGCGTATAAAAGCCCATCAGCGCCCAGATACTGACGAGAACCACCCAAAAGGTAGCCAGACGCGGGTCCAGGAGCCAGGGGACTTTATCGCCGCCCATGGCAGTGACAAACACGTTGAGTACGCCTTCGCGTTGTAAAATCCATTTCCAGATAAGGGCTACCACCACAGGCGAAAGGAGTACGGGGTAGAAAAAGACCGAACGGAAAAAGCCCCGGCCGCGAATTTCACGGTTGAGGATGAGGGCGGTGATCAATGAGACGAGCACCATTCCCCCCACCTGAAAGACGACAAAACCGGCTGTATTGTAAACCGCCCGCCAGAACAGATCTTCATTGCAAGTACCTGGTTGGAGATAGTTCTGACAATCGAAAAGGACCCGAAAGTTCTCTAGCCCCACGAATTGGCGATCCTGCGGGAATAGCTTGGTGCCACCGGTCATCGAGTAGTAGATGTTGAGCAACATCGGGAACAGAACAAAGATGCCAAATATGAGCATATTGGGCAGGAGGAAAATATACGCCATGCGTTTGATGCCGATGGCATTCTGGAGCGGCTCAAAAATAAAATCAAAAAACCGCATAATCATATCGACAATGCTCGATCCCAAGCGGCTCAAAGCATGCCCACGCCTGTTTTTTATCGGCGGGGGCAGATTGTCCGACTCACTGCTTTGAATCATGTTGGCGCTCCCGAATTCTAATGGGCGCTGGCTGTGGACGAGGGCTGGCGGGGTGCCAGGCATATGCCGCCTTTCAGCGGATGAGCCACCGTGTTGGAATTCAACCTGGCTTGCCCTGAATCTGGCCACAGAAAACGATGGGGAGAGGGGGCGCTCATGCCCCCTCTCATGTTGACAGGAGAGCGTATAGGGTTGCCCGCGCAACCCGATACGCTGTTTCGAGTGCTATTGCTTCTTCACGCCGGCTTCGGCCAGGCCCTGGTCGATGTCCGACTGCATACGCGTGATAGCGTCATCCAAAGAAAGCTCGCCCACGAGTGTCTGGGTAAGGCGATCGCGAACGGTGTCGAAGACGATGCGATTGTAGGGGTAGGCCTGGAGCTCGATGGCGATGGGCGACAATTTGCCGACCTGGCTTACA
>JAJRXO010000052.1 GCA_024276255.1 Chloroflexota bacterium
TACGGTGCGCTTTGCGCACGCCCATCATGATGAAAATAGTACGCAGATGACGCAGATACACGCAGATTTGCGCTGATTTCTATCTTTCTGATCAGCGTCATCCTGACGATCAGCGACATCAGCGTTCTATTTACGAAGCAGTCCATCAGAACGAGACGTGCGCCGATGAGAATGAAAATGACGTCCCCTCGCATCTGTTTTTCCCTGTGACCATGCTTTGCTACAATGACTGTCATGGACATTCGGCACTTCCTGGCAGCTGCGGCAACGCGGCAATGGCTGATTGAGATCGACCGCGAGGTTGATCCGCATCTTGAACTGGCGGCTGTGGCATCGGCGCTCGATGGGCGACCGGTGCTGTTCAACCGCGTCAGGGGCAGCGACTATCGGGTGGTGGTGGGCCTGGCGGCTGACCGTCGCCACTTTGCCCTGGCATTGGGCTGCCAACCCCGCGATATACTGTTCCGGCTGGCCACAGCTCTGCAACAGCCGCAACCGGCGCCCCTGCTGGCGGCCGCCCCCTGCCAGGAGGTGATCGAGCCCGAGGTGGATCTGCTGCGCCTGCCCTTCCTCACGCACTGGCCCGACGATGCCGGACCCTATGCCACCGCGGCCGTGGCGATCATCCGCGATCCCGATACGGGACTTAATGCCTCGTATCATCGCCTGCTGCGACGCGATGCCCGGAGCTGCGTTGCCCGCCTGGTGGAACATCGGGGCACGTATACCGCCTGGCAGAAAATGCCCGATGGCCTGCCTGTGGCCATCTGTATCGGCCTGCCGTTGCACGTCCTGCTGGCGGCAAGCATGTCGCCGCCGCCGGGGGTGAGCGAGCTGGATGTGGCTCAGGCGCTGGCCCCCACGCCGCTGGTGCGCTGCATCAGCAACGATCTGGTGGTGCCTGCTGCCGCTGAATTCGTGCTGGAAGGTATCATTACGCATGAGCTGAATGATGAGGGACCGTTCGTAGACCTGACCGAAACCAGCGATATCGTGCGCCGGCAGCCGGTGATCGCCATCGAACGCATCACGCATCGCCGCCAGGCCATCTATCAGGCCCTGTTGCCCGGCCAGCTGGAGCACAAGCTGCTGATGGGCATGCCCAAGGAACCCAGCATCTTTGCTGCCGTGGACAGGATCGTGCAGGCCCGCAATGTGCACATCACGCCCGGAGGGGCATCGTGGCTGCATGCGGTCGTGCAGATCAGCAAGCAGCAGGGCGATGATGGCCGCAGGGCCATAGCTGCCGCCTTTCGCGGTCATCCTTCCCTCAAACACGTCGTCGTGGTCGATGATGACATCGATATATTCGATATGCAGGCTGTGGAATGGGCGATAGCTACTCGCTTCCAGGCCGCTCAGGATCTGGTCGTCATGCCAGATCAGCCCTCGAGTTCTCTGGATCCATCAGCCCGGCATCGGCCCGGCCGGAAATCACGGGGCGACAAAATGGGCCTCGACGCCACCATCCCCTGGGATACAGCCAGCGGCCCCACCCATCCCGAGCATTTTCAGCGCATCACATTCCCCCACATTGATCCGGCCCCCTACCTGGGGCGCAAATCCAAACGAGGTTAAGCATGCTTCGCCTATTCATCGCCGTCAACCTGGATGAGGAATTGCTGGCGGCCATGACTGCCCTGCAAAATCAGCTCAAGCGTCGCCTGAGCAACTATCCCCTGCGTTGGAGCCGCGCCCAAGGCATCCATCTCACCCTGAAATTCCTGGGCGATACGGATCCCGCCCGCGTGCCTGACTTGCATGCTGCCCTGCTGACGGTGGTGCAGGAGCAGGCGTCCTTTGCCCTGCGCGTGGCGGGCCTGGGCTGTTTTCCCAACATGCGCCGGCCCAGTGTGTTGTGGGTGGGCGTGCAGGACCCGGAAAAACGGTTGCAACGCCTGGCCGCGATGGTGGATACGGCGGTTGCCGAGCTGGGCTGGCCGCCCGAAAAACGGCCCTTTACCGGCCATCTTACCCTGGCGCGCGTTTCTCGTTCGGCAAATGCTTACACGCGACGGGATCTGGGGGCCGCTCTGGCCCGCATGCCGCAACCGGCTTCCCTGGGGATGTGCCGGGTGGATGCTATCCACATCATGCGCAGCCAGCTGCATCCCCAGGGCGCGATTTACACGCGACTGCATAGCCTGCCACTTCAAGGAGCAGAGTCACGAAAATGATTGACCAACCAAGAGAACCCTCAGCTTTGATTGCGGTCGTGGGCGGGGCGCAGTGCAGTCCTGCGGAAGCGGCGCTGGCCGAGGCCGTGGGGCGGCTGGTAGCCGAGCAGGGGTTGGGCATCGTGTGCGGAGGACGCGGCGGGGTGATGGCTGCAGTCTGCCGGGGGGCTGTGCAGGCTGGCGGTCTCACTGTGGGCCTTTTGCCGGGCGATGATCCTGCAGAGGCGAATCCATGGGTGCAGGTGGTCATCCCTACGGGATTGGGGGAAGCGCGCAATGCTCTGGTGGCCCGCGCTGGCGTGGCCATGATCGCCATCGGCGGCAGCCACGGCACACTTTCGGAGATGGCGCTGGCCCTGAAATGGGGGAAACGGGTGGCCTCGTTGCGTTCGTGGGAACTGCCAGGTGTATACAAAGCCGAGACCCCGGAAGATGCCGTGAGTTACATCCTTGACAGCAGCGTCAACTCATGATGAAATGAGAGCACCTATTTTTAACACAAAGGAGTGTGAATGATCATGGTCCTCGCCTACGAAAAGAATCAAATCAAGTCCGCAAACGATTTCATTGCCCTGGAAGATCGATATGGTGCCCACAATTACCATCCTCTGGATGTGGTGTTGAGCAGGGGGGAGGGCGTTTGGGTGTATGATGTGGAGGGCAAGCGCTATCTGGATTGCCTGAGCGCTTACTCGGCCGTGAATCAGGGACACTGTCATCCCCGTATTCTGGCGGCCATGACAGAGCAGGCGCAGCGGCTCACCCTGACCTCACGGGCTTTTTATAACGATCAACTGGGCCTGTTTTATCGTGATCTGTGTGATTTTGCCGGTTATAAGAAGGTTTTGCCCATGAACAGCGGCGCCGAGGCTGTGGAGACGGCCATCAAGGCGGCACGCAAATGGGGCTACGAGGTGAAAGGGGTACCTGAAGATCAGGCGGAGATCATCGTTTGTGCGGGTAATTTTCACGGCCGCACCACCACGATCATCAGTTTTTCATCGCAAGCGCAGTACCGGGCCGGCTTTGGCCCCCTGACCCCGGGCTTCCACATCATCCCCTA
>JAJRXO010000688.1 GCA_024276255.1 Chloroflexota bacterium
GCAGAATGGGTGTGTGAGCAATTTGATAAGGTGCGGCATCAAACGAATGAACATGCTCCCGGAAGTGTATTGCCTATTTCTTGTCCGCAAACGTATGGCTCACTCAGCAACGGACGTGATACGGGATACGCAATACGCCGCAAGCCAAAGGGCACGCCCAAAATACAGGACACACGCTTTGGAGAAGGACGACCACGGGTTCGTTTCGTGCCTCTCATTTATTGACCATTATGCTGACCGTTTGTATAGTTGGAGCTGTTGCTACCTGACCATTCATGCAACTACTCTCCTGAAAAAACCACCATGAAACTACAAAAGCAGCTGTTCCGCTTCTCCCTCCTTATCAGCCTTATGGGCATCCTGCTATTCCTGGCCGCATGCGGTGGCCAGCCCGCGGCCACGCCCACCCCCACCAAAACCCCCGTCCCCCCGGCTACCGACACCCCCATTCCCTCGCCGGCGCCCACCGATACTCCCACCCCTATGCCCCCCACTGCTACGCCGCCCCCCCTCCCGCCAACCGCCACGCCCACAGCCACCCTCGTGCCCGATCCCTACGCCCATGCCGCAGAGATCAATCCCCTCACAGGCCTGGTGGTCGATGATCCCGCCCTGTTACAACAGCGCCCCATCTTTGTGGTGGTCAACGGCAGCAACAACGTGGCCAACTGGTACGGCCTGAATGACGCCGATCTTGTGTATGAATATCTCATGGAGGCTCCGCGCAAGGGTTATAGCTATACCCGCTATGCAGCCCTGTTCTACACGCATTCCTCCACCCATATCGGCCCCATGCGCAGCGCCCGCATCGTCAATGTGGATATGACCAATGAATATCAGGCGGCGCTGGTTGCCAGTGGCGCTAACGACTTCACCCGTTGGCTGCTTAAGGAACAGGCGCCCTATCCCTATCTCGATGTCGATATCGATGACCCCGGCAATAACCGCTACGTATGGTCGGTAGACACAGGCAGCCGCCCCCCCTGGGAAGACCGCATGCGCACCAACACCGACCTGCTGCGCCAGTGGTTGAAAGATGTCAACGGTGAACAGGCCCCAACCTTGCGGGGTTGGGCCTTTGCCGAGGAGCCGCCCGCCGGCGATCCAGCCACCACCGTGACCATTCCCCTCCGGATCATCTATCCCAAGACCATCACCTGGCAATATGATGCGGCCAGTGGTGAATATCAGCGCCTGATCAATGATGTCCCCCAGGTCGACAGCAACACCAACCGTGTGCTCAGCGCCGCCAATGTCATCATCCTCACCACCGACTATCGTCCTACCGACTACGTGGAAGACGAGGCCGGCGCCACCAGTTGGGACGTGCGTATGACCGGCGAGGGCGCCCTGTGGGCGGCCCGCGATGGGGTCTGGGTGCAGGGCAAATGGTGGACGCCCGACAACGGCCACATGCCCGAGTGGCTCGACGCCAGCGGCGCTCCCATTCCCCTCAAGCCCGGCCGCTCGTGGGTGCTCATTGTCCCCCCGGGCATCACCCCCACTGCCCGCTAGAGCCAGTAATCAGGAGATCTCATGGCGAAAACACTTCTCAGGCGCGGCCTGCGTAAAGGCTATCGCACCCTGCGCCAATGGTTGCAGGAGCCAGCCCCCGCCCCTGCGCCAGGACAGGATCGCTTTGCCTACGGCCTGATCAACGATCTGGTCGTGCAGATCGCGAGCAAACTGGGCCCCTCACAGCGTCCTCATTATACCTGGGGCATGGCTCATGCAGCTTACCTGGCGCAGCATCTGGGCATCGAACGCATCACAGCCATCGAACTGGGTGTGGCCGGGGGAAATGGCCTAGTGGCCCTCGACCGCGCTGCTGACGAGCTGGAGCGGGCATTCGGCGTGGGCATCGATGTGGCAGGCTTTGACTCGGGCGCCGGCCTGCCCAAACCGCTCGACTATCGCGATCTGCCCAACCTGTGGTCGCCCGGCGATTTCCCCATGGATGAAGCGGCGCTGCGTCGCCGCCTGCGCCGTGGCCGGTTGATCCTGGGCCTTGTGGAAGACACGATCCCGGCCTTTCTGGCGGAACGACCGGCCCCCATCGGCTTCATCTCCTTTGATCTCGATCTTTATTCGTCGACCATGGCCGCCATGCCCCTGCTGGCCGCGGATGCAGCCCTGCTGCTGCCACGCGTGCAGTGCTATTTCGACGACATCCTGGGCTTTACCTTTGCCGATTTTAACGGCGAACGCCTGGCCATCGCCGAATTCAACGACGCCCACGAACAGCGTAAAATCTCTCCCATCTATGGCGCCCGTTTCTATGTACCCCCTCGGTACAGCAACGCCATCTGGGTGGAAAAACTGTACCTGGCGCACATCCTCGATCATCCTCAATACAATGACTACGACGGCCTTGTGCGCCGCCCAAACATGGATTTACATGAGGCCGGGCAGTAGAACCGAGGCCCGCAGTTTCACCGTCGCTGATCACTGACAAAGCATTGGCGCCGTGTGCACGTGTTTGCCTACACGATTTTCATCGCTATCGGCAGGGAGTTCCCCGGGTCGCCTGGTATGAAAATAGGACGCGGATGGCCATCTTAATCGAAAAAACGTCCTCGTGCATCCGCGGCCATCCGCGTCCCCATCTTCATCGGTGTCGGCGGGCAACCGTTCGGGCCGGCTGCTTCGGGTAAACAGGCCGGTGTAGTTAGCGATGCAGGTTGGTAAACGTCTGCAGGCCGGGGAAGATAGCTGCATCACCCAGATTCTCTTCGATGCGCAGCAACTGATTATATTTAGCCACACGATCAGACCGGGCCGGAGCGCCGGTTTTGATCTGACCGGCGTTGAGCGCCACCACCAGATCGGCGATCGTGCTATCCTCCGTCTCACCGGAGCGATGTGACACGACCGCTGTCCAGCCGGCGCGATGTGCCATGTCGACGGCACTGATCGCCTCGGTCAGGGTGCCGATCTGATTCACCTTACACAGCAAGGAATTACACGACTTTTCGGCAATAGCGCGGGCGATCCGTTTGGTATTCGTCACCAACA
Source organism: Chloroflexota bacterium (assembly GCA_024276255.1). Classification (GTDB taxonomy): domain Bacteria; phylum Chloroflexota; class Anaerolineae; order J102; family J102; genus JAADGC01. The sequence continues at coordinate 3,016 of JAJRXO010000688.1, forward strand.
GATCGTCACCCACCATCTGAATCCGATCGCCCAGGGCAGCCGTCAGTTTCTGCCATCCCTGCCAGTCATCTTCGGCCAGACCATCTTCAAGGGAGATGATGGGGTATTTATCGATCCAATCCACGTAAAACGCCACCATTTCCTCGCTGCTGAGTTTGCGGCCCTCCTTGGCGAGATTATAGAGGCCGGTTTCAGGATCGTAGATCTCGCTGGCAGCCGGATCCAGAGCAATGAAGATATCCTCGCCGGGACGATAGCCAGCGGCCTCGATGGCAGTCAGGATAACTTCGATTGCCTCGGCATTGGTGCCCAGGCTGGGAGCGAAGCCGCCTTCATCGCCCACGTTGGTACTGTAGCCTTTCTCCTTCAGCACCTTTTTCAGGGCATGATAGGTTTCGGCTCCCCAGCGCAGGGCCTCTGAAAAGCTGGGCGCGCCCGCAGGCATGATCATGAACTCCTGCAAATCGGTGGAATCAACCGCATGTTTGCCGCCGTTGAGGATGTTCATCATGGGGACAGGCAGAGTACGTGCCGCCGCTCCCCCCAGATAGCGATACAAGGGCAGGCCCACGGCTGCCGCGGCCGCGTGCGCACAGGCCAGCGAAGCGCCCAGAATGGCGTTGGCGCCCAGGCTGCTCTTGTTCTCGGTGTCGTCCAGGGCAATGAGAACGTCGTCAATCTGGGCCTGATCAGTCACATCAAGACCGAACAAAGCCTCGTCGATCACCGTGTTCACATGCTCGACCGCTGTGAGCACACCCTTGCCATTGTAACGATCCATATCGCCATCACGCAATTCGACGGCCTCATGCACACCCGTGCTGGCGCCGCTGGGCAC
>JAJRXO010000689.1 GCA_024276255.1 Chloroflexota bacterium
CGCTGCCAGGACATGGTGGTCGTGCCAAAGAGCTGGTGCAATCGAATACGCGCTTGCAGATTGACGTCGGTTTGATATTGATGCTGTAACCAAAGTGGCGATTCATGGGATTCGTTCATGACAACTCAGCCGCCCGGATTGGTGGGCGCGCTTTTCCAGGCATGTAAAAAAGCCAGGGCTTCTTGCGAGGTGTGCAGATAGTCTTTCCTTAGATGTGAGATGGAAACAATGGTGTGTGCCCCCGGGCAAAACAACCATACTGTAGCGTATTTTGGTAGATGTCACAAATGGGGCGCCAGATTAGCAGAACACATCGCATGCTCAATGAACATAGTCTCCATCTTCTGTTTTGATTTGACAACCAACACCCGCAATGCTATAATCGCCCTTGCGCTTGAACGTTAACAATGCATTGATACAAGTCAGATGAAATGGAGCACCGCCGCTGCTCATCATCCCGATGAGTAGAGGAACTTCCCGACTCCCAGCCCCTTTTTTCGGGGCAAAGTTGCCTCACGAAACAGTAAGTGAGGGCATGCTACCAGTAATGGTACATGACTACAACCGCAACAGAGAGTAGTCCCGCCACATCCGTGGTAAGGGGTGAAAGGGTGGGGTAAGAGCCCACCAGCGGCGTGTAGTAATACAGCCGGCTAGGCGAGCGTGCAACCGGGAGCAAGGCGAGTGGGCCGGGCCTGACGGTTCGGTCTCGTCGCAGTGAAGATCGGTGAGGTCGGGTAACACCCGACAAGCCAGACTTCACCACGCGATTTAATCGCGTGAGACAGATGGCGGTTCAAACAGAATCGGGAGTACTCCCATTTTATCTCTTGTTCTGTTGGATGCCGACACCTTGCCGACGTGGCGGAACTGGCAGACGCGACAGACTTAGGATCTGTTGACCGCAAGGTCGTGGAGGTTCGAGTCCTCTCGTCGGCATCACAATTCGCTTGCCCGACAAGGGCCCGTGGCCTAGTGGGAAGGCGCCTCCTTTGCACGGAGGAGATCGTCGGTTCGAATCCGACCGGGTCCACCTCTGTGGGCAGCTTCCTTTCAAGCGCAAATACAGATTTGCGGGCGTAGTTCAGCGGTAGAACGTCTCCTTGCCAAGGAGAAGGTCGTGAGTTCGAATCTCATCGCCCGCTCTGCGAGGGCTGAGCCCATCCTGGTCCTCAGCCCTTAATGATTTTATACGCCGAGGTAGCTCAGTTGGTAGAGCACGCGACTGAAAATTGCGGAGTCGACAGTTCAAGTCTGTCCCTCGGCACCTACGATTAAGTGTGAGAGAGATCATCATCATGATGGTCTCTCTTTTTTTGTCCTTGCCTTGATACCCATAGCCCCAGCCCGTGTCTTTCGCCATCTTGATATAGCCCCAACGTTTTTGTCCCGGCAACAAGCATGATAGAATAACCCTGCCTTAGCACCCAATAAACACTCGGGAGAAATGGCCATGACCTTGTTCAACGAGGAACAACTCAACCAGATACGCAATCAGCTCGAGCACTGGGAAACCACCACCCTGAAAAAAACGCTGGACCGTCGTTCCGAACGCCGGCCCCAATTCATCACCACATCGTCGGTGCCGGTGCGACGGCTATACACGCCGCTCGACATCGCTGATTTCGATTATCAGCGTGATCTGGGGATGCCCGGTGAATACCCCTTCACCCGGGGTGTGCACAGCACCATGTATCGGGGCAGGCTGTGGACCATGCGTATGTTCGCGGGGTTTGGTACGGCCGAGGAGACCAATCAGCGTTATCAATATCTGCTCTCCCAGGGTAACATGGGGCTCTCGGTGGCCTTTGATATGCCCACCCTGTACGGCTATGACACCGACGCCCCCGAGGCCCTGGGTGAATTCGGCAAATGCGGGGTGGCTGTTTCCTCATTGGCCGATATGGAGGTGCTCTTCGATGGCATCCCCATGGGCGAGGTCAGCACCAGCATGACCATCAACTCGCCGGCCGCCATCCTGTGGGCCATGTACATTGTAGCCGCTGAGAAACAGGGTTATCATCGTTCACAACTGCGGGGCACCATCCAGAACGACATCCTCAAAGAATACATCGCCCAGAAGGAATTTCTCTTCCCTCCCGCCCCATCCATGCGCCTGGTCACCGACACCATCGAATTCGGCACCCGCGAGATGCCGCTGTGGAACACCGTCAGCATCAGCGGCTATCACATCCGCGAGGCCGGCGCCACCGCCGTGCAGGAACTGGCCTTTACCCTGGCCGATGGTTTTGCTTATGTGGAAGCCGCGCTGGAACGGGGGCTCGACATCGACGAATTCGCCCCCCGACTCTCCTTCTTCTTCAATGCGCACAATGACCTCTTTGAAGAAATCGCCAAATTCCGGGCCGCCCGTCGCATCTGGGCGCGGGCCATGCGGGAAAAATACGGGGCGCAGAACCCCCGTTCCTGGCTGTTGCGCACCCATGCCCAGACCGCCGGCGTCAGTCTCACCTCCCGGCAGCCCGAAAACAACATCGTGCGCGTGGCCATTCAGGCTTTGGCGGCCATCCTGGGCGGAACGCAAAGCCTGCATACCAACAGCATGGATGAAGCCCTGGCCCTGCCCAGCGAAAAAGCCGTCACCATTGCCCTGCGCACCCAACAGATCCTGGCTCATGAGTCGGGCGTGGCCAACACCATCGATCCCCTGGCCGGTTCCTACTACGTGGAACAACTCACCAACCAGATGGAAGACGCGGCCAACGACTATTTCCACCGCATCGAAAGCCAGGGCGGCGTGATCCCCGCCATCGAATCCGGCTTCTTCCAGCGGGAGATCGCCGACGCTGCCTATCAATACCAGATGGAGATCGACACCCGTCAGCGCATCGTCGTCGGCGTCAACGATTACGTGGCCGACGAGCCTATCGAAATCCCCCTGCTGCAAATGGATCCTGCCGGTTACGATCGCCAGATCGCCCGGTTGCAACGCGTGCGCGCTGAACGCGACAACAGCGCCGTGCAAAAAGCCCTGGCCGAGCTTGCCGACTGCGCCCGCGGCGACGAAAACCTCATGCCGCCCATCATTGCCGCGGTCGAGCATTATGCCACGCTCGGTGAAATCACCGACGTATTCCGCCGGGTCTTCGGCGAATATCACGAACCGGTCCACTTCTGATAATTGAACTTCGCATTCCTCAGCCCACACAGGAGCTTTTCGATGAAACGGAAAATTCGCGTGCTTGTCGCCAAACCCGGCCTCGATGGCCACGACCGGGGAGCCAAAGTGGTGGCCCGCAGCCTGCGCGATGCCGGTTTCGAGGTAATTTACACCGGCATCCGCCAGACCCCTGCCATGATCGCCGAGGCCGCTCTGCAGGAAGATGTCGACGTGGTTGGCCTCTCCGTTCTCTCCGGCGCCCACATGGCGCTGGTGCCCAAGGTCAAGGAAGCCCTGGTGGCCCAGGGCATGGACGACGTCCTCGTGCTCGTGGGCGGCATCATTCCCAATGAAGACGTACCGGCCCTGAATGCCATCGGCGTGAAGGGCATCTTCGGCCCCGGCACCGCCACGCAGGAGATCGTCGACTTCATCCACAAAGAACTGGCCGAACCCGCGGCCTGATCCCGCACAGATATCATGGCCCCAGCTCAGTACAACACGGTCGCGGGACTGGTTGCCGGGCTCGAAAGCGGCAATCGACGCGCCCTGGCCCGCATTATCTCCCACATCGAGAACAATAGCGAACTGGCCCAGCCCCTGCTGGCCGCCCTGTATCCGCGGGCCGGGCAGGCGCACATCATCGGCATTACAGGCGCCCCCGGCACCGGAAAATCGACCCTCGTCAATGCGCTGGCCGGCCTCTATCGCCAGCAAGATATCAGCGTCGGCATCATTGCTGTCGATCCCACCAGCCCCTTTAGCGGCGGCGCCTTACTCGGCGATCGCGTGCGCATGCGCGATCTGGCCGGTGATGCAGGCGTGTTCATTCGCTCCATGGCCACGCGCGGCAGCCTGGGCGGCCTGGCTCAGGCCACGGCCGACGTGATCATGGTACTCGATGCCGCCGGTTTCCAACGCATCATCATCGAGACGGTCGGTGTGGGGCAGAGCGAGGTGGAGATCGCCAGCACGGCCTATACCACGGTGGTGGTGGAGGCCCCCGGGCTGGGCGATGAAGTACAGGCCATCAAAGCCGGGGTGCTGGAGATTGCTGATATCTTTGCTGTGAACAAGGCCGATCGCGAAGGCGCGGATCGCACGGCCATGGCCCTGCAGATGATGCTTCATCTCGGCGCACCCGACAGGCAGCAAACCATGCACCACGGCCGCATGTTGCCCGTCAGCCTGCCCCCGGACATTGCCCCCGATCGCCAGTGGACGCCGCCGATCTTCAAAACCATCGCCACGCAAAAACAGGGAATCGAGGCCCTGCTGGCCGGTATTGAGGATCACAATCGCTATCTGGCCGAAAGCGGCACACGGCAATGGCGCCAGTACCTGCGCGCCGCCACCGAACTGCGCATGATCCTGCGCGACGCCCTGCTCGAGCGAGTGCTCCAACAACTGGGCGAAGAGGCCATCAGCGAGACGGTGCAGGCCGTGGCCCAACGCCGCCTTGATCCTTACTCAGCCGTCAGGCAACTGCTTGAGGCGTATCATCATCGGATCAACACGGCCTGATGTTGGATCAGACAGCGCCTGGCGCTCACACCTGCTGCAAAAAACAGGCCAACCGGTTGTCGCAGTTGACCTGTATCAAATAAATATAGATGAGTAGGGATCAGTCTTTCTTGCTGCTTTCCTTTTTGGCCGGGCTCTCCGTCTTTGAGGCGTTGGCTCCCTCCTTGCTCTTGCCGTTCGCACCCGCTGCGCCGTTCGTGTCCTTGTGGGCTGCGGGCCGGGTGTTGCTATTCTTGCTCCGACTGTCTGTCACATAAAAGCCGGAACCTTTGAAGACAATGGCCGGTGCCGAGAAGACCTTGCGCACCTGGCCGGTGCCATTGCAATGTGGACATGGCGGTACGCCGGTATCCGAAAAGCTACGGCGGACTTCAAACGTGGTGTGACAGGTATCGCATTGATATTCGTACAGAGGCATAATGAACAGCTCACAAATGCAGGTTGGAGAATTTGACCAATAGGTTATAATAATAGAAGTTCACGCATCGGTCAATATTGCCGCGGCCACAAACGTGAACAACACTCACCGCTGGCTGTGATCGATGGAAAAGCCGTTCTTTAGATGGGATCATCCTGCCCAACCTTACATGGCCTGGATAAGATGAGCATATGCCAAACATTAGTATTTCGTTAGTGCAGGGCAGCGCCCCGCACTTTCCACACGCTAATCCGCGGTTGTGGTGAGGACGGCTGTGATCTGTTCCAGCGCCCAGTCGATGGTAGAACGGGTGATGACCAGCGGCGGAGCAAAACGAATGACGGTGCCGTGCGTGTCCTTGGCCAGAATGCCGCGGTTTCGCAGACGATCACAAAAAACGCGGGCGCCCCCGGCCGCGGGCGTAAGATCCACCCCGATCATTAAACCTTTGCCACGCACTTCCCGCACAAACGGGCTTTGAATGGCTTGCAGACGCTGGATGAAATAGGCCCCCTGTTCTGCTGCGTTCTCAATCATTTTCTCTTCCTGCAGCACGGCCAGGGCGGCGCGCGCCACGGCCGCGGCCAGTGGGTTACCGCCAAAAGTCGAGCCGTGATCCCCGGGACGGAACACGCCCAGTACCTCGGCGTCAGACAGCACCGCCGAAACTGGATAAAAGCCACCCGACAACGCCTTCCCCAGGATCAGCACGTCGGGCCGCACTCCCTCATGATCACAGGCTAAGCGCTTGCCTGTGCGGCCCAGGCCGGTCTGGATCTCATCGGCCATAAGCAGCACCTGATTCTGGCGGCAGATATCCGCCACCTGGCGTAGATAGCCCGCCGGTGGCACCACCACCCCACCCTCACCCTGGATCGGTTCC
>JAJRXO010000690.1 GCA_024276255.1 Chloroflexota bacterium
AACGCGGCCCCCGGCCGACCTGCTTGAAGCCCTCGAATTCTGCCGCCGTCCTCTGGTGATTGCTCACATCGCTCCGGATGGCGACGCTATCGGCAGCCTGTTGGCCCTGGGGCTCATGCTGCACCGTCTGGGCAAAGATCCTATCCTGGCCTGTCAGGATCCACCTCCCTCATCCCTGCGTTTTTTGCCGGGAGCCGAACGCATCACCACAGATGCTCGTGATTATGCCATCGACATGATCATCGCCATCGATAGCAGCGATCCTACGCGCATGGGCAATATCTACGATCCCGTAGCGCACAAGAACCTGCCTTTGCTGGTGATCGACCATCACATCACGAATGTCTATTTCGGACAAATCAACTGGGTGGAGCCGACCACCGCCGCCACGGCCCAGATGATGTATGATCTGGCCCTGGCGCTGGATGTGGAGATCGATGCCGACCTGGCCATATGCATACTCACCGGCCTTGTCACTGACACGCGCGGCTTCCGCACCAACAGCACCACAGCTCGTGTGCTCGATATTGCCGCCGCCCTCATGCAGGCCGGCGTATCGCTTAACTACATCATGGAGCACACGCTCAACAGTCACTCCTTCAGCCTGATTCAGCTATGGGGCCGGGCTTTGCAGACGGTTGAGCTGCAGAATGGCGTGATCCATGCCACAAACAGCCTGAACATGCGCGCTGATCTCGACGGCATCATTCGCCCCGAAGGCCTTACCAGCTTCATCCTGGGCGCATACGAGGCCAAGGCCGCGGTGGTGTTTACCGAACTGCCCGAAAACAAGGTGGAATGCAGTTTCCGCGCCCGCCCCGGCTACAACGTGGCCGAAGTCGCCTTCGCCCTGGGCGGCGGTGGTCATCCCCTGGCCGCCGGTTGCACCATCAACGGCATCCTGCCTGAGGTCAAGGCCATGGTCATCGAACGCCTGATAGCGCAGGTGGCAGTCCGCCACTGAACCATGAACAAGAACGCAGTCGAACCGCCGGCGGGGGTTCTGTGCATCGACAAGCCCGCCGGCATGACCTCGCATGATGTGGTTGCTATCGTGCGCCGCATCATTGGCCACAAAAAAGTAGGCCACGCCGGCACCCTTGATCCACTGGCGACGGGGGTGCTGTTGGTGTGCGTGGGCAAGGCCACCCGCATAAGCGACTACCTGCAGGCAGGCGTCAAGGTGTATCGTACCCGCATGCGCCTGGGCACAGCCACCACCACCTACGACGCCGAGGGCGAGATCACGTACACCGCGGCCGTACCAGACCTGGACGCCGGCACCGTACAGGCGACGTTACAAGCCTTTGTGGGAGATATCGAACAGGTTCCGCCCATGTATTCTGCCATCAAACAGGGGGGGGTGCCGTTGCACAGATTGGCCCGGCAGGGCATCGAGGTCGAGCGCCGGGCGCGACGCGTGCACATCAGCGAGCTGGTGCTGGAAAGCTGGCAGCCGCCAGAAGCCACCCTGCGCGTGCAGTGCAGCCCGGGAACCTATGTGCGCAGCCTGGTGCACGATATCGGCCGCCGCCTGGGCACATACGCCCATGTGCAGGCCTTGCGACGCCTGTCCTCGGGCGACTGGCATGTTGATAAAGCCGTGCCCCTGGCCACCCTGCAGGCGGAACCCGAACAGTGGCAGCGCTATCTTGTCGAGCTACCCCATATCTCACTGGGGCTCTCCCGGCTCAACCTCGAAGCATCCCAGAGCCGGGCATTTTGTTTTGGCCAGTCCCTGTCCCTGCTGGAAGCGTTGCCTGCGGGCGAATACCAGATCATGGCGCCTGATGGCCGCTGCCTGGGTATTGGCCGATTTGATCCAGAACAGGCCCTCCTGCAACCTGCGAAAGTCTTCGTCGATCCCAACACCCTCCCGGTAACCTGACCCATGCAGGTATACGAATCCATCGACACCGCCTCGCTTAGCGGGCCCACCTTTCTCACCATCGGTACTTTCGATGGCGTGCATCGCGGACACCGGGCCCTGATCGCGGCCATGCGTCAGGCAGCTCGCCAGGTCGGCGCGACCACGGGCTTGCTCACCTTCCATCCGCACCCCCGCACCGTGGTGCGACCGGGACAACCGGTCGCCATGCTCAGCTCGCTGAGCGATCGGCTGGAGCTCTACAGGCAAACCGGCCTCGATTTCGTGATCCTGCACCCCTTCACCATCAACACCGCGCATACCCCGGCAAGCGCCTTTATCCATCGCCTGCACAGTCATCTGCAGCTAAGCCAATTATGGGTGGGCCCTGATTTCGCCCTGGGCAAAGACAGGGAAGGTGATGTGGCCCATCTACAGGCATATGGCCAGCAGCAGGGCTTTAAACTGCACATCGTACCCGAGTTTTACTGGGAAGAACAGAATATCCGCACCAGCCGCATCCGCCGTCTGATCGAGATCGGCAATGTGCGTTGGGCGGCTGACTGGCTGGGCCGCTTTTACACGCTTTCAGGCATTGTAGTTTATGGCGATCGACGGGGGAGCACCATCGGCGTGCCCACGGCCAATCTCTCTCCCGCCGGTGGACGGGTGATCCCGGCCAATGGCGTGTATGCCACATGGGCCTGGCTGGGCAGCAAACGCTATCCCGCGGTGACCAATGTAGGCCTGCGGCCGACCGTGCAGGGCACCCATCGTACTATCGAAGCCCACATCATCGACTTCGATGATAACATTTACGGTCGCTGCCTGCGCCTGGAATTCGTGCAGCGCCTGCGCGACGAAATGAAATTCCCCAGCCTGGATGCCCTCGTCGCGCAGATCGAGCGCGATCGGCAACAAGGCCTTGACATCCTGCAGAGCGATCCTCAGGTGCCAGAGCATCCCCGCTTTTACGAGATACCTTATACGGCTGACTGGGGCGTGCGGGTGAATGGCAACAGCCTGGACCAGCTGTTTCAGCATGCGGCCCTGGCCATGTTCTCCATGCAGGGGGCTGCCGAAGCTGACGGCCCGACCGTGCAGCATAGCCTGCAGCTCAGCGGCGAAGATCTCGAAGACCTGCTGGTACGCTGGCTTTCGGAACTGTTGTGGCGTTCAGAAACAGAGAACGTGATGTGGCAGAATTTTGCCCTGCACGAGGTGAGCGAACATAGCCTCAGGGCCACTATCAGCGGCCGGGAAGGCCACCGGGACATGGCCCACATCAAAGCCGTGACATATCACGATCTTTATGTCAAATCACCGCAAGAGACGAGAGACCATTGGGAAGCACAGATACTCTTCGATACGTAACCGGACGGATTGCGAATCCACCCTGAGAGCAGTATCCTCTGAGCAAGATTCGTGATCCGGCGGCTTACCTACACTATTATGTGAACGGACGCCATGAGCGGCCGCACGCCCATCATGATGAAAATGATCGGTGCACAGGCCATCTGTTTGTCCGTAAGCCAGAAAACCAGAAAACCAGGGTGGGCGGCGAGGTTGCAGCTCACCGCATCATGGATGCGGTGGACGCGGGAACCGCCGAGGCGACGGGCACAGGGCGTTGGGCGCATCCATGATGCGCCAGAGGTTGGGTGAGGTTGCAGCTCACCGCATTACGGATGCGGTGGACGCGGGAACCGCCGAGGCGACGGGCACAGGGCGTTGGGCGCATCCATGATGCGCCAGAGGTTGGGTGAGGTTGCAGCTCACCGCATTACGGATGCGATGGACGCGG
>JAJRXO010000691.1 GCA_024276255.1 Chloroflexota bacterium
AAACGGATGAAAATCTCTCGCCAAGACGCCAAGAGCGCAAAGGATTTTTTTCTATTTTTCCTTGGCGGCTTTGCGCCTTTGCGAGAGGCTTATTTACGAAGCAGCTTGACGAATGAACAAATTGTGCGGTATGGTGACAGCCAGACCCCCGAACTTCTGCAAACCTGTCTATACTCAACTGCGAATCTCGCATCAACCGCCATGAACCCGCCCAAAGTCCTTGTCGTGGAAGACGACATCACCCTGCTGGAAACCCTTACCTACAACCTGCAACGCCAGGGCTATGTGGTCAGCCAGGCAAAAAGCGGCACCAAGGCGCTTAAAATTGCCCGCAAAGAACAACCCGCCCTGATTGTGCTGGACCTCATGCTGCCCGGACTCGATGGCCTGGAAGTGTGCCGCATTCTGCGCCAGGAAATGCCGGTGCCGATCCTCATGCTCACGGCCCGCGCCGAGGAAGTGGATAGGATCGTGGGCCTGGAAATGGGCGCCGACGACTATATGACCAAACCGTTTAGCATGCGTGAGCTGTTGGCACGAGTCAAGGCCCTTTTGCGTCGTGACCGCATGATTCGCGAAAACCTGGCCAGCCGTGCAGACGCCAGCTCCACGCGGTTACAGTTCGACGATCTGTTGATCGACATGGATCGTCGTGAAGTCAGCAAAGGCGGCCACGTCCTGCATCTCAAACCCAAGGAATACGAACTACTGCTCTTCCTGGCCCGCCAGAAAGGCATTGTTTTATCGCGTGATTTGATCCTGGAGCGGGTATGGGGGTGGAACTATGACGGTGGCAGCCGTACGGTCGATGTGCATGTGCGCTGGCTGCGCGAGAAAATCGAAGACACTCCCGCCCATCCTACTCGCATCGTGACCGTGCGTGGCATGGGATATCGCTTCGATGGCTGAGCGTCCGTTATCTGCTGGCCTGCACTCGATTCGCTGGCGATTTGCCCTGCCCTATGCGGTGCTGGTCCTGCTCAGTTTGCTGGCCCTCACACTGTATGTGACCGCCCAGGTACGACGTGTACAACAGGCCGACATGCAGACCAATTTGCTGGCCACCGCCCGACTGGTCGGGGCACAGGCCCGTCCCTGGATGACCCGTGGCGATACCGCAGCCCTGCAGGCGTGGGCCATAGAAGCTGCCGGTCTCAGCGAGACCCGTGTCACGATCATTGATCCCCAGGGTCGGGTGTTGGCCGACTCCCACGCCCGGCCGGCTGACATGGACAATCATCTCACGCGGCCCGAGGTGCAGGCTGCCCTGAATCAGGGGATGGGTAGCGCCACACGCCACAGTGCCACCCTCGGCGTCGACATGATGTACGTGGCCATTCCCCTCAGGGATAACGACGATACCCTGCGCGGGATCGTACGCGTTGCCCTCCCTGTTGCCCAAATCGCAGAGCAGTCACGTGAGCTGCAGCAAGCCATTTTGCTGGCAGCCCTGCTGGTCACCCTTCTCAGCCTGGGCCTGGGCTGGTGGATCGCTGCCCTGACCACCAATCCCGTACGCCAGCTCATCAGCGTGGCCCGTCGCGTTGCCGGCGGTGACACATCTGCCCGCCTGCGCCCGGCGAGCGGTGGCGGAGAATGGGACCAGCTCACGCAGGCCTTCAACACCATGGCCGATCAATTGCAGGACAAAATGGACACCCTGTCTGCCCAGCATACCCGTCTGGCCGCCATTCTCGACAATCTGGCCGATGGCATCATCATCACCCGCGACGATGGCAGCATCGAGCTCATCAATCGCGCAGCCACCCAGATGCTTGATTGCACCGCATCGAGCGCCCTGCAACGCAACTTTGTACAGATCGCCCGCTATCAGCAACTCATTGAACTCTGGCAGCGCAGCCGGCAGAAAAGCGATGCCCAGATCGCCGTGGTAGAACTGGCCCACCAGAATATCTTCTGGCAGGCGATCGTGACGCCGCTGCCTCGCGGCGAAACTTCCGGCGCCCTGGTCATCCTGCAGGATCTGTCGCACGTGCGCAGGCTGGAAACCATTCGTCGGGATTTCATCAGCAACATCTCCCATGAATTGCGCACGCCCCTGGCTTCCCTGCGGGCCCTGGCAGACACCTTGCGCGATGGCGCCTTGCAGGACCCTCCGGCCGCCCGCCATTTTCTCGATCGTATCGACATCGAGGTCGATGCCCTCACACAAATGGTCGAAGAACTGCTGGAACTCTCGCGCATCGAATCGGGGCAGGTGGCTCTGCGCCTGCAGGCGACCCCCGCAACCGACATTGTACTGCCCCCGGTCGAACGCCTG
>JAJRXO010000692.1 GCA_024276255.1 Chloroflexota bacterium
CCGTCGGCCATCAGAATAACCCGGTCGGCCACATCGCGGGCAAAGTGCAACTCGTGCGTCACCACAACCATGGTCATGCCATCGTTGGCCAACCTCTCCATCACATCCACGACTTCGTTGATCAACTCGGGATCGAGCGCCGAGGTCGGCTCATCAAAAAGCATGATCTTAGGTTCCATGCAAAGGGCGCGGGCAATGGCCACGCGTTGCTGCTGGCCCCCCGACAGGCGCGAGGGAAATTCATCCCGCTTTTCAGACAGGCCAACCCACGCCAGCAGTTCTTCAGCCTTCCTGATAGCCTCTTCTTTGGGCATCCTTTTCACGGTGATGGGCGCTTCGATGATGTTCTGCAGCACAGTCATGTGGGGGAACAGGTTGAACTGCTGAAAAACCATGCCCACTTTCTGCCGTAACTCCCGAATGCGTTTACGTTGATGCCGCAGCGGCTCTCCGGCATTGATCTTCAGGTTATCGATCTCAATCATGCCTGCAGACGGCTCTTCCAAAAAGTTGAGACAGCGTAAAAATGTGCTCTTGCCTCCGCCGGAAGGGCCAATGATCACAACCACTTCGCGGGGCCGCACATCCAGATCGACCCCTTTGATCACGTGCAGGGGGCCAAAGTACTTATGAAGGCCGCGTACCTTGATGATTGCTTCACTCATGTGCTTATCTCCTTTCACCGCGAGCCATGTACTCCTCCAGTTTTCCTTGCAGAAGCTGGAAGATGACGGTCAATACCCAATAAAATGCGGCGGCAATGATAAATGTCTCCAGGGAGCGGAAATACTGGCGCCCCACTTTCTGCGCCCGGTACGACAATTCCCAGACGCTCATCAACGACACCAGCGAGGAGTCCTTCATCATGGCGATGAACTGGTTGCCGATGGGGGGAATGACGATACGAAAGGCTTGCGGCAAGATAATGCGCCGGTAGGCCTGCACGCGCGACATGCCCAGGGCCTCGGCGGCTTCGTATTGGCCGATACCGATCGCCTGAATGCCGGCGCGAAAGATCTCCGTCATGTAAGCGCCGTAATTCACGCCCAGGGCCAGGATGCCGGCGGTGACGGGCTGCAAGACAATACCCAGCCGCGGCAGACCCAGATACCAGATGTAGACCTGCACCAGCAAGGGGGTTCCCCGGATGAGTGAGATGTAAAAGCCGGAGGCGCCGTTGGCCACCGGGCTCTTGGATAGCCGGCCCAAAGCGCCAAGCAAGGCCAGGATGACGGCCAACACAATAGAAACCAGCGAAACGAACACGGTCAGGCCGGAGCCCTTCATGATGAAAGGCAGCCAGTGCCGCATAAAGGAAATATCAAGGTTGAAGCGACGCAGCACAGAGTAGAGGACGACGAGGATCAGCAGCCAAACGCCTGTCGTGAATATTCCCTGGCGCAGTTTGCGCGTCTGTTGACCGATCATCAACCTTTCCGACAGAGATGATCCCGCCGGCGATTCATAAAAGTCGGCCACGGATTCCCGCATCAGAAACAACACCAGGAAGAGATACCACGCCACCAGCACCATCAGCGGCCAGGCGATCTGCAGTTTCAGGCCGAAAGAGAGGGGGTAAGTAAGGGTTTCCAGCAGGGGCAGGCCCAGAATAACCACGGGGCCCAAAATGTACAGCATCAGGGCCAGCAGGTGTCCCCAGGGACGCAATAACCACAGTCCCCACAAGACAAACAGCCCCACGAGACCGCTGAAGAGCATCCAATAGATCAGGGTCTCGCCCCATTCCGGCTGCATCCCGTACTTGGCCCACTCGATACGCACGATCTTCTGGTTGGCGGTCTCCCATTCCCGCAGCGTACCATCGTTGCCAACGCTGAGGATGGTATTGGGCTCGATACCAAATGCCACACCGTTGACGGCGCTGAGGTGGCCTTCGTAATAGGCCTTCCCCTTGGCGCCGGGCAGTCGCCAACTGCGCACCTTGCTATCGGCTCCTCCTGATAGCATAGCCTTTCCATTTGCATTGAACACCAGCGTGGTCACGGTTGCCCAATGCCCGCCAGACTCCCACTTCACCGTGGCGTCATCCCATTTCCAAAATACAATAGAAGTGTCTTCACTGCCCGAGGCCAGATACTTGCCATCAGGGCTGAAGGCCAGGGTTGTGACCAGTTTTTCGTGTCCCAACCAGCGCTCCTCGGCCTTTTTACACGCTTTCTGCGAGGTGAGGAGGGCTTCATCTTCGCAATAACCGGTCAGCGTCTCCAGTAAATCGCCGCTGCCTAAATCCCACACCTGAATATCCATACCATAGCTGGCGGCAAGATACGATCCATCGGGACTGAGGGCAACGGCCAGGCCTAGGTTCTCGTTGGGGCCAAGGGAGCGCAGCAACTTGCCGGAGGCGGTATCAAAAACTCGCACCACGCCGTCCTGCCCCACCGTCGCCAGAATCCTGCCATCGACCGACAGGTCCATGTCATTGATTGGTACGCCGCCAGCATCGAAATCCTGCCTGACTTGCCAGGCGCTCACGTCCCATTTCCGCACCTTCCCGTCATCGCCGGCGGAAAAGAGTAGGGAGCCATCGGGGCTGAAGGCTACGTTGGTGGCAGCGCCGTCATGCGCTGGCAAAACGCGCATTTCCCAATCTCGTCGCACATTCCATACTCGCACCGAGCCATCCTGGGCAGCCGCCGCAACCAGGCCTCGGGTGGGGCTGGCGTCAACATCATAAAAGGAACTGACCACCGCCAGGCGGAGAGAACTGCCAGCAAAGTACTGCAAGGAATAGAGCAGGCTGAGGCCGACCGTGATGGCGACCAGGATCAGCGCCATCCTCACCGCTTTGGGTCGTTGATGAATCGCAGGCTCGTCATCAGGTAGATTCATAAGCTTTGCTCCTGCTAGTTTATGCCCTCTCTCTGGCATGGTTGCCCTCAGCACGCCGAAGAGGGTAGATGGGGGGAATCGTTGTCAAGGTCCAGCAAAAAGTGGTGTGCCCGGGCGCAGACGATGCCACGGCAGGCGCTGGCAGTGCCGATCGAAGAAACTCGTGTACAGGAACGCGATTTCCCCCAGGCTCCTCCTCTCGCCGCCAGATGGGCGGAGAAGGAACCTGGGGTGTTAGATTACCCTGTCGGAGGTCGGTCTGAACCAACCTTGCCATCCTGTCCGAACGCAATTGGCTGAGGACCCGAGAGGGGAATCCGTGGTTCTTATTGGGGCGCCAGTACGGTAGTGTAGTCCAGGCCGTACCATTCCAGCGACAGCTCGGTCAGGGTGCCGTCCTCGTGCATCTGCTGGATGATTTCGTTCAACTTCGCCAGCATCTTGTCGGAAGGCCCGCGGCTCTTGTCCAGGGCAAAGGCCAGGGGTTCGTAGAAGGCCGGGGTGCCCACGTACTTCAGCGGCACGCCGCTGTCGATGGCCGACTGGATCGTCGGTTGCGCCGACATCACGGCATCCAGACGCACGCCGTCACCCAAAGCCAGATCCTGAATGGCGTCGCCATCGGTGGGATAGGGCGCAAGCTCCAGTCCCTTGGGCGGATCGTACATGATCTCGCCGCCCATGATCTGCAGGGTGCCATTCAGGTAATCTTCATACGTGGTGGCCGTTCCCAGACCGACCTTCTTACCAGCCAGGTCGTCGGGGGTGAGGATGTCGGTGTTGTCCTTGTGCACGGCAAACGACGCTGGCACGTAGTAGTAGGCGTCGGTGAACCACAAGACCTCGGAACGGGGTTCCGTGGGCGTCATGGAGCCGATACTCACATCCCAGCGCGCACTCCAGTTCCCGCCGGTGATCATATCCCAATCCGGCGTCACAAACTCCACCTGCACGCCCAGGCGTTTGGCGACTTCCTTGGCCACGTTGACGTCAAAGCCGTCCAGCTCGCCAGCATCATTCAAGAAGCTCTGCGGGGCGTAGTTGGGATCGGTGGAGACGACCAGTTTGCCAGAGGCCAGCACCTGATCCAGCAGGTCTTCCTCCGCCGGCGCGGTCGAGACGTCTTCGGGCGCCAGTACGGTGGTGTAGTCCAGGCCGTACCATTCCTCCGACAGGGCCGTCAGGGTACCATCCTGATGCATTTCGGCGATGATCTCGTTCAACTTCGCCAACATCTTGTCGGAAGGCCCGCGACTCTTGTCCAGGGCAAAGGCCAGGGGTTCGTAGAAGGCCGGGGTGCCCACGTACTTCAGCGGCACACCGCTGTCGATGGCTGACTGGATGGTCGGTTGCGCCGACATCACGGCATCCAGACGCACGCCATCGCCCAGGGCCAGATCCTGAATGGCGTCGCCATCCGTGGGATACGGTGCCAGCTCCAGTCCCTTGGGCGGATCGTACATGATCTCGCCGCCCATGATCTGCAGGGTGCCATTCAGGTAATCTTCATACGTGGTGGCCGTTCCCAGACCGACCTTCTTGCCAGCCAGGTCGTCGGGGGTGAGGATGTCGGTGTTGTCTTTGTGCACGGCAAACGACGCAGGCACGTAGTAGTAGGCGTCGGTGAACCACAATACCTCGGAACGGGGTTCCGTGGGCGTCATGGAACCGATGCTGATATCCCAACGCGCACTCCAGTTCCCGCCGGTGATCATATCCCAATCCGGCGTCACAAACTCTACCTGCACGCCCAGGCGTTTGGCCACTTCCTTGGCCACGTTGACGTCAAAGCCGTCCAGCTCGCCAGCATCGTTGAGAAAACTCTGCGGCGCGTAGTTGGGATCGGTAGAGACGACCAGTTTGCCAGAGGCCAGCACCTGATCCAGCAGGTCACCCTGCACTGTTTCTTCGGGCACAGGCGTGTCTTCCGGGGCAGCAGGCGCTTCTGTGGGCGCCGGCTCCGCCTTGGTTGCCTCGGGAGCGGGTTGCACCGGCGCTGGCGTAGCGGCTCCGCCGCAGGCAGTCAGCAGAAGCGCCATCACGATGAAGACGCCGAGCAACAGGCTGATTTTCTTAACATTTGTCATTGTGTTCTCCTCCAATGAGTGTGTAATTGTACGGGCATGGGCAGGGGGAATAAGGGGTATTCCCTACATTCCCCAGATCTTATGTGTCCTCTTTCTTGGGGACAGCGAATCCAATATCACTAAATATGCTGATCGATTGAGTTGATAAATGCTCGAGACAACACCTCCTTTGCATTGGACGCAGGCATTTATCGGCCTTCGTTTCTATCGTATACTGACAGTGAGCAGTACCTTGCCAGTCAGGTTTTTGCCCCCTGAGCTAGAAATTTTCGTCAGACAGGAAGCAGCAGGGAGCAGGGGGGAGACGGGAGACAGGAGACAGGAGACAGGAGACAGGAGACGGGAGACGGGAGACAGGAGACAGGAGACAGGAGACAGGAGACGGGGGATGGGAGACGGAAGAGTGCGACGAGGTAGCGTTTTCATGCCCGGTTTACCGGTTTACGGGTTTTCCGGGCTCGTTGTTTACCTCTCCATCCATCTCCCGGTCTTGCCATTTTTGGTTCCGGCTTATCCGGGTTAGGGCAAAGAACAAGGTGACGCATTTTACCGCAGATGTAAGATAAACGACAAATGGTCAGGGGATTCGGGGATCAGCGATAGCCGAGCTTTTTTGAGATGCGGCCGGCCGCGTC
>JAJRXO010000693.1 GCA_024276255.1 Chloroflexota bacterium
ATGCGTTCGCCCATGGGTTCAACTTTCATCGTTCACTACTCCGGATATGAATGGGATAGGGTTTGGTAAAACTGGATAATCGCAAGAATGCGAGGGGATAGCCTTAGTTTGGCATGTCGGTCACCCGCAGGCCCAACAGGCGGTCGATGCGCGCCCGATCAAAACCGACGATGACCTGACTGCCGATCTTGATCACCGGGACGCCCATTTGACCGCTCATGCGCTGCATATCGCGGGCGGCCACAGGATCCTTCGAAACATCGACCTGTTTGAATTTGATGCCATTGGCGCGGAAATACTTCATCGCCCGTTTGCACCATCCACAGGTCGGGGTGGTAAAAATGATAACCTTGGGTTGTTTTTGTCTTTGCTTGGTAGTCATAAAACCTTTCCTGATGCCGGGATATTTGTGAAAACCGGCCGATCTGAAACGGCCAGGCCTCATAATAGATGCAGTCACAGTCAGCAAAGGTTACATGACGTGTGCCGATTGGATGACAGGTTCCATGGAGACTGGTATAATGCCACCACGGCCTGATCCACATGCTTTAATGCCATGGCGGGCACGACAGGATATTTTCGCATTTTTGGCTCCATCTGGCAAGAAAATGACCCCACCATACCAAGATCCCCGCCTGCAATTTCTGTGGTTGCTGGTGCAAAACCTGCGTAGCTCGGTCGACTTCTACCGCGATGTCCTGGGATTTCCGGTTCAGGACGAAGTCGGCAACTTCGCTGTCGTGCATCTCGCCAACAGCCAGCTCTATCTGGCGCCCGGCCAGCCCGCAGGCGAAGGACTGCAAATCGCCATCGCCGTGCCCGATGTGGATGCCCTGCAGCAGCGCCTCTCTGCCCATCAGATCAATCTCTCTGCGCCCGTCGATGCTGGCTGGGCCCGCTACCTGGAACTGAACGATCCGGACGGTTATCACCTCATCCTCCTGCAACCCCACACCGACACCCCTTCCCCAAACCCATGAAACGTCGTCTCATCCTGCTTCTCCTGGGGGTCTGGCTGCTTCCCGCCCTCATTGTCCGCGCCCAGGGCCCCGATCACTTCCTGGTCACCCTCGATCTACCCGACGCCAACCAACGCACGGCCGTATTGCAACAGGGCTACGATCTGTGGGGCGCAACCCTGAATAGCCTCACCCTGGTTGTCGACGCAAATGAGCTGCGCGACCTGCAACGCCTGGGCTATCGTTTCAGCGCCATCCAGCCCCTCGAATTTCCCCAGAATTTCGAAGACTATCACACCTACGACGAAATGGTGGCCGAAATTCAGGACGTGGCGGCCCGATATCCCGATATCGTGCGCCTGGTCAACCTGGGCAAGACCATCGAACAGCGTGATGTGTGGGCGGTACGCATTACCGATCAGCCGTTACAGGACGAGCCCGGTGAGAAAGCCATCCTCTTTTTCGCCAACACCCACGCCCGCGAACATCTTACCGTCGAACAGGCGCTCTTTTTGATCCACGAACTCACAGACAACTACGGCCGTGATGGCGAGATCACCAATCTTGTCAATCAACGCGATATCTGGATTATTCCCTCCCTCAATCCCGACGGGGCTGAATACGACATCGGCCCCTCCGGCTTCAAATTGTGGCGTAAAAACCGCCGCGACAACGGCGATGGCACCTTCGGCGTCGACCTCAATCGCAACTTCGCCTATCAATGGGGATGCTGTGGCGGCAGCGACGGCTATACAAGCAGCAATCTCTATCGCGGCCCTGCCCCCTTCTCCGAGCCCGAAACCCAGATCATTCGTGACTTCGCCCTCGCCCATCCCCAACTCAGCACCAGCATCTCTCTGCATACCTGGGGGGAACTCGTCCTCTACCCGTACGGTTACACCTATACCAACATCCCTGATGACATGGATGCAACCGATTACCAGATCTTCCGCGCCCTGGCAATGGGGGTCGCCGATCGCAACGGCTACCGCGCCCAACAGGCCAGCGATCTCTACATCACCGATGGCGACGCCGATGACTGGCTCTACGGCGAACTGGGTATTTACGCCTTCACCTGGGAGCTCTTTCCCCGCAGTTACAACCCCGGATTCTATCCCGACGACAGCGTCATCCCCAGCCAGACCGAACGAAATAGCAGCGCCCTGCGTTACATCATCGCCATGACCGACGATCCGGCCAGGAGCATTGGCGCCGGGACTGACATGCAACCCCCGCAGATCGCCATCACCGCCCCCATCTCCACCAGCATCCTCATCGAAAACACCCCCATCACCGCAACCGTCGCCCTCACCGACAACGTCGGCGTCACCACCGTCGCCTACTGGCTCGACGACCAACCCCTGGCCGTCGCCGATCAGCCCCCGTTCAGCATCGTATTCACCGCCACCCTGGGGACACATCAACTGCGGGCCACGGCCTACGATGCCGCCAACTGGCAGGGCGATGCCGTGCCCCTCTCGCTCCAGCTGCAGGCTGATCCCAACGCCAGCCCTAC
>JAJRXO010000694.1 GCA_024276255.1 Chloroflexota bacterium
GGTGGCTGCCTGGGCAGAGAGGGCGTTGGCAACTGACGGATAATAGCCGAAATCGACGGTCAATTCCATCTCCTGATTGCGGATCTGGATATCGGTCACGGCATGAGCGCTATTGCCATCGCTGTCGTATTCTTCATCGCCAAACACATCGACATAGCGATTATCGGCCGCGGTCTCCCCCTGGAAGGGATCCACCGCACCCAGCCAGGGGGGAATAAAGATAGGCTCATTACTGAGATTATGCAGAAAATCATAATTACCGTCGCCCATCAACACCACGTATTGCGGCCGTGGCGGCTGCCAATAATGGCTGGCGTACCTGATGAAGTCACGGATGGCCACAGGATCCATAAGGCCATAATTGAATTCATCGTAGATATCCTGCACATCGACCACCACAGTACGGAAGCCGTTGGCCAGAGCCCGATAGTCGGCCAATTGCTGGGCCTGGGTTAAAAAGTCAGCATGGCTGATGACGATGTAATCAGCCCCCTGCGACACCGCCTGCAAATCGCTGGGAACATCTGGTATGATATTGGTGGGGCTGAGCAAGGCCGTGGTGGCGGCCACGATAAAATCGGAGCCCGTCGCATTGAGCGCCTGAGCAGCCACAGGCACCGTGGCCTCAAATGTTGCCGTAAACGGGCCTCCCCCACTGCTGACAATGCCATTGATCCACAGAGGTTGTTTGGGATTCGTGACATCCAGGCCCACGATGCTGGCATCACTGAAATCGCTCACCACGAATTGATAGGTGCCGGGCTGGCTGTGGCGGAATTGCAGCATGTCATTCAGGGCCACGAAATCACGCAGGTAGGTGATATCGAACCAGTTGATATAGCCCTCGTTGCGGATGCCGGTGCCCAGATAGGGGAAATTGAACGTGATGGTATTGGCGCCATCGACCAGGACTGAAGGACTGATGGGCAGGCTGGCGTGCAGCTCGGTTTGACCGTCGAAAGTATTGTCGCCCACCGGCATGCCATTGACCAGGCTGAGAACCTGATGATCGGGATTCTGGTATTCACTGCTACTGCCGCGAATGGCAATCGCCAGGGTGGCAGTGTAGGGCAATGTGCTTACATTGAACAGATCGACCGTGAACGAACGGCTGTTTTTATAGCCGTCCGCTGTGCGGCAGGTGCGGCTGGAAGGCAGACATCCCTGATAATACTCCCAATACCAGCGATCAGCATCGTCACCAGTCATGGGTAGGCCGCTCTGATAGATCGGGTTCTGTTCAAAGTGCAGGGTCGACTCGAACGCCGTGACCTGGGGGGCCCCTGTGGGAGTCCCATCCACAGGGGTGGTGGTCAGGCGGGTTTGCACACCGGCCTGGAACCAGTAAACGTTGATATCGGTATAACGGGTACGCCGGGCTTCGCCGTAGAAGAGGAAATAGTCGCCTGAATCGAAACTACTATCCCCGCCATCGAACATAAACAATACAACTTCCTGCCCATCGTTATACAACTGGAACGTACTCGTATCAAAGCCAGAAGGATCAAAGCCGACCGCAGTGAGATCGGCATAGCTTACACGATAGATGCCGGTCTGACTGACGATGATCTTGTATTGCGCGCTACTCGTAGCCGCATATGCGACCCTCTGCGGTCCTCTTGCCGGCACAACAGCCGTGAAGAAAAGCAGAAATAGCGTGATGACGGAAATTGTACGGGTACGTAATGTCATATCGACCTCAAGGTGAAAAGACAAAGTGGATGTGGTGTAGGAATGAATCGCCAAATGTTGATTTCAGTCATCATCCTGTAACAGGCGATTTCTTTTTTTGCAAAAGGAGAGGAACAAAGGTCTTGTAGGAACAATAGGCCTTCATGCGCACAAATGCGGCGACCCACTCCAATTCAGCTTTGTCAAGATTATCTGACTCGACCTGCAGGCCCAGCCATTGGGCGCCGACAGGCACGGTAAGTTGCAGATCCACACTATCCCAATACCCGTTGGCATTGGCATTGTGCAGACCGGAGAAGGGGTTTGTGGTCTGTGCAGCGGCCGGAAGGTCCCAGATATCAGTGCCATAGACTGCCGGTGCAGGGCCCGTGCCGCTGGCCGTCCACAGTCGAGTCGTACCGCCAAAGCCGACCCCACCCACGATCAGGGTGACATGGGCCCGGCGTTTGAAGGGCGCGGGGGCAAATGTATAAAAGACGGGCCGGGTTCCGGGACCGCTAATCGGTCCCAGATGACCGAAAGCGAGATCAAGACCCTCAGCGATGCCGATATAAGAGGCTGTCTGATCAGGATGCGAATACAGAATAAGCAGCTCGGCGCCGTTGTTAAAGCCCAAATCGCCATCGAAATTATCCATACCGCTGAGCGTGTACA
>JAJRXO010000695.1 GCA_024276255.1 Chloroflexota bacterium
TGAAACCGGCATTCTGGCCGTGGGACGAATCATTAAACGGTCGGTAGTCACCGACGACGACAGCGTTGTCGTTCGCCCCATGCTTAGCCTTACCCTGTCAGCCGATCATCGCTCCGTCGATGGCGCCATCGCCGCGCAATTTCTCAGCGATCTGCGGGCAACGGTGGAATATCCAGCACTCATTACGATGTAAAAACAATGCTCACCGAACTTCTCGATCCCCATGCCATTGTCCTCCACTACACTGCCAAAGATGCGGAAGCTGTCATCCGCCTGCTCAGCGATCGTTTACAGGCCTCCGGCCATGTGCACGCAAGTTTTGCCGATGCCGCCCTCAAGCGGGAAGCCGAGCTACCAACAGGCCTGACACTGGCCGGTGATATTCATGCAGCCATCCCTCACACCGAGGTCGAACATGTCATCAGACCGGCTGTCGCCCTCGCCACCCTCACCGAGCCGGTCACATTTCACAACATGATCAATCCTGATGAGGAGATCCCGGTGCGCCTGGTCTTCCTGCTGGCATTGGAACAGCCAAAATCCCAGGTTGCCATGTTGCAGGAGGTGGCACAGGTACTACAGAATCAGAATCTGATTGCTCAACTCATGGCGGCTAATTCGATACAGGAGGTCCAACAGGCACTTAGCCAAGTTAACACCCCCCCATAAAGAGAACGAATCCAGGAGAACACGACTCAACCGAATGCTACCCTGCTACGCCATTATTTGCTCCTATACCAACATCAACCGTTTTCTATAACCCGCGGAACACACACGGGGAATATGCTTCGCCGATTTCACTCGGCCCTGTCTGCCGGTCTCCCAGACCTGCGGGTCTCAGCGATATTCGACAGTGCAAAGCATGAGATAACACGGTTCGTCACAAATCAAAAACGATTTCTCCCATCCACTCTTCATTTGCAGGAGGTTCTCATGAGTCAACCCAAAGTTGTGTTAGTGGCCTGCGGAACTGCGATAGCCACATCGACCGTTGTTGCCAAAGGTATTGAGGAAGCAATGCGAGAACGCGGTATTCCTGTTGTCACTCGGCAATGCAAGGCCGCAGAAATTCGTAATCGCTTAAATGGCGTGGACCTGGTTGTCACCACAACGCCTGTTCCCGCCGATCTGGGGGTTCCTGTCATCCAGACACTCGCGTTCCTCACCGGTATCGGAAAGGAGGAGGTATTGAAGCAAATCGAAGACGCTCTCAAGGAGAGCTGATACGCATTCAAGACATTGAAGAACCGCAACTGAATATTGATTATCATTCCCATTCTTTGTTCTTTCTGGGAGGACTACCCCATGGATGCTTTTTTGCAAGGACTTAAAGCTATCATCGATGCTCTCGGCCCCACCGTTATGCTGCCGATCATCATCTTCGCCGTCGCCTGGGCTCTGGGCGCCAAGCCGGGCAAGGCATTTCGCGCCGGTGTCACTATCGGCGTCGCCTTCATCGGCATCAACCTTGTCATCGGCCTGATGTGGACAAGCCTGAGTGATGTGGCGCAGGCCATTGTCACCAACACGGGCATTCAGCGCGATGTGGTTGATGTGGGCTGGCCTTCGGCAGCAGCGATCGCGTTTGGCTCGTCTGTGGGCCTGTGGGTGATCCCCATCGCCATTCTGGTAAATATCGTCATGCTGGCCACGCGCCTCACCAAGACCCTGAACGTCGACATATGGAACTTCTGGCACTTCGCGTTCATTGGCTCGCTGGTGGTTGCCGCCACAGGGAATCTGCTTTACGGCCTGATTGCCGCCGCCATTGCCGCCGCTCTCGCCCTTTTCCTGGCCGACTGGACAGCAAAAGCTGTGCAGCACTTCTATGGCTTGCCGGGTATCTCCATTCCCCACCTGACATCCGCCCCCATTGTACCCATCGCCATTGCCACCGACTGGGTGATTGAAAAGATCCCCGGTCTACGGGATATCAATCTCGACACGGAAACCATCCAGAAAAAATGGGGGGTTTTTGGCGAACCGGTGATTCTGGGCTTAATCATCGGTCTGGTACTGGGCATCATTGGCTATTACAACGCTGAGCAGGCCGTTATCAAGATCCTGTCTGTGGGAATGAACCTGGCCGCTGTCATGCTGTTGCTGCCGTTGATGGTGCAAATCCTGATGGAAGGGCTGATCCCGGTTTCCGAAGCCGCCCGTGAGTTCATGCAGAAACGGGCGAGTGACCGCGAAATCGACATCGGCCTTGACTCGGCCATCCTCATCGGCCATCCGGCCGCGATCGCCAGCGCCCTGGTGTTGGTGCCCATCGCCATCGTCCTCAGCATCATACTGCCGGGCAACCGCGTTATCCTCTTCGCCGATCTGGCCGTGATTCCCTTCGTAGTGGCCATGACCGCCCCCCTGATGCGCGGGAACGTGCTCCGCATGGTCATCGCTGGCACCGTCACCCTTGGCATTGGCTTCTACATCGCCACCGCCATGTCGCCGCTGTTCACTAATGCGGCTGTTGCTGCCAACTTCCAGATCCCGGAGAACGCAGTCCGTATCACCAGCATCGCCGACGGTTTCCTCTGGCCTCCGGCCCTCTTCGTTGGTCTGGTGCAACTGCTGGGCGGTGTACTCGGCCTGCTTGCGGTCCTGGCATTGCTGGCTCTGGCCATGTACCTCTACACGCGTAACCGCACTGCCTGGGAAGTGGCCGCCGGCGCGCCCAAGCCCGAAGCCGAATAAGAACACACCCTCTTGCCACCTCCGGCCCCTCTGCACGTCTGGATTGACTTAACACTCCCGCCACACCTTGATAGCAGGCCCGACATCATGCCGGGCCTGCTATTCCTCCCTTCAGAGAATCGTGCTCATGCCCTCCATTGTCATCACCGTCAACCATCCCGCCGGCCTGCATGCCCGCCCTGCAGCCGAATTCGTCAAAACAGCGATCAAATTCCCCTGTGAGATCACCGTCCGTAACCTCACAACCGATAAACCCGCAGTCAATGCGAAAAGCATTCTCAGCGTTCTCACCCTCAGCGTCAATCAGGGTCACCAGATCGAAATCACTGCTGAGTGCGACTCGGCAGACGAAGCCTTGCAGGCACTTAGCGATCTGATCGCCAGCAATTTCGGAGAATAAGCTGTCCCCTGCCCACCCTAAAAACCTCATTTGACAATTCTCTACCATCATGGTATAGTCCCCAACTACAATACTAAATCTCCTCTGAAAAGCGTTGACGAGGAAGAGTAAGCGTTGACACGGCGTCCCAGAGAGCCGGGAACAGGTGCGAGCCCGGTACGTACGCCAACGCCGAATGGACCTCCGAGCTGCCGGTCGAACGTCATTGCACAAGTAGCCCGCGCCGGAACTGCCACCGTTATCATGGCAAAGGGTATAAGCCTGACTCTGCTCAGGCCGTACCCCACGAGTGAGGCTGGCCTGTTTATTTCCCGTCGCATCACCGGCGGGATTTTGTTTTCAGGCCGCCTAACCAGGGTGGCACCGCGGGAGCCTGCTCTCGTCCCTACGGACGAAGGCAGGCTTTTTTATTTGCTCATTGCCAGGTATCACCATGATCCTCACCACACTTCGCCAACGTATCCCCGTTGTCCGTCATCTCCCCGCCGACCTGGAGACGACCGTCTCTGTTTATCTCAAACTGGCCGGTCACGGCCCCTCCTTTCTGCTGGAAAGCGTGACCGGCGGCGAACAGGTGGCCCGCTACTCCTTTGTGGGCACCGACATCCGCGAAGCCTTTGTGCTGCGCGGCGGGTATTGGGAGCATCACAGCCCCGGCGGCCTCTCCCGTCTGCCCATCCCCTCCGGGCAGACACCCCTGCAGGTGCTACGCGATGGCTGGGGCGGCGCGGCCACCGCCAAAACACACGGTCTCCCGCGCTTCATCGGCGGCCTCGTCGGCTATCTGGGCTACGAAACCACGCGTTATCTGGAACCCAGCCTGCCCCTCTCGCCTCACGCCCACCTGCCGGAGGCCATCTTCCTGCTGGCCGATACCGTAATCGCCTTCGACCACGCCTACGGCAAATTACTGATGATCGCCCTCGCCGATGACGAAAGCGAACTTCCCGCGGCCACAGCCCGTCTGGACGTCCTGGAA
>JAJRXO010000696.1 GCA_024276255.1 Chloroflexota bacterium
AAACGCCGCCCGCGGGAGGCGGGTGAGGCCAGGATGATGTCGATCTCGACATTGGGATGCAGCTTTTGATATTCGTTCACCAGCGATTGCAACACCACCAGTTGCCCGGGATCGGCTTCAGTGGTGAAGAAGGGGATCACGATCGGGCCGTCGATCACGGGGGCTGGCGTGGCCGTGGGCGGCAGGGGGGCGCTCTGCTCGGCGCAGCCCGCCAACAGGATCAACCCCATCACCGCTACCAGGGCGGAGAAGACAAAAGAGAACAACGTTGTACGGGCAGGATTGGGCATGGGTGCACGGCACTGACGGAGTGAAGAGCGTGCCCGCATTATAGCGGCAGGCTATGAGCCTGGCAAGTGGTCAGGCTCATAGCCAAAGGCCCTCACCCGCATGGCAGGGGAGGGCACGACAATGAACGATAATAATGTGTCAGCGAAGTAATCGGCGTGCGGATTCTCAGGAAAGCTTTTCTTCGGCGCGACTGTAGAGGGCGAAATAGCCCCACGACATCAGCGACAGCATGATCAGCATGAGGGTGGCGGTGGCTGCCGCTGGGCCGATCTTCTGGGCGTCGAAGGCCAGATAACGTACCAGCACCGGCAGGGTGGTTGTGCCGAAGAGGGGGCCGCCAAAGGCAAAGAGATACACGATATCGAACTGGCGGAACGTCCAGATGGTGCGCAGGAGCAGGGTGACGATGATGACCGGCAGTAACCAGGGCAGCGTGATGTAGCGGAAGAGCTGCCACGAGTTGGCGCCGTCCAGGCGGGCGGCCTCCTCCAGCTCGATGGGGATGACCTGCAATCGAGCCAGGGTCATCATCACCACAAAGGGCGTGTATTTCCAGATACCGGCAATGATCACAAACAGCAATGCGGTATTGGGTTTGGCCAGAAAGGCAATGGGGCGCTGGATAAGGCCGAAGTCCATGAGCATGCGATTGAAGACACCCATGGTGGGATCCAGGATGAAGCGCCATGTCAGGGAGAGCACGATGGCCGGGATCAGATAGGGAAACAGCACCATGCCGCGAGCGATGTTACGGCCTTTTAGCTCCTGATGCAGCAGCAAGGAGATGCCGACGCCCAGTACGAACTGGAAGAACGTGGTGGTGCTTACCCATACGAACGAGCGCCACAGCGATTTCCAGAACAGCGACTTGCTGAGCAGCCACACGTAGTTCTGCAGGCCGTTGAAGGTCATCTTCAGGGTGGCAGACTCGATCTGGAAAAAGCTGGCGTACAGGCCTTCCAGCATGGGCAGGATGGCAAAGACGATGATCAGGATGAAGGCCGGGATCACCATGATCACAGCCAGGCGATAATCTTTGCGGGCCTGGGTGCTGTGGGGCCGTTCGCCTCTCAGACTCTGGCGGAGTGATGTCCACATGCGACGGGTGGTAGCGCTCATGCGACCTCCGGGAAGCAAGGCAGGTGACGCCGGGGGCGAATCCGGCGTCACCAGATGGGGGAGAGTTTTAGTAGGTGGGGGGTTTCCAGTCGGGATGAGCGGCCAGCCATTCATCCTGAACCTGTTTCATCTGGGAGACAGCGTCCTTCCAGGCAGTCTCGGGATCGGTGCCGCCGACATAGATCTGCTGGAACATCAGGTCGATGATGCCGCCCTTGGAGAAGATGGGACCGCCCCAGGGAGGACCGTAGTCTTTCTTGTCGAAGGTGCAGCCTTCCACCGAGCCCATGTTATTGGCGGGATGGTTGGTATAGGCGGCATTTTCGTTGAAGAAAGCCAGCCAGTCGGCATGCCGTTTGGCATAGTCGCTGTCCCATGTCTCCAGCATCTTGGCCACGGAGCGCAGCGGCGGCACCATGTGGCCGATGACGGTGGCATCGTAGCGGGCCAGGCGATCGCCGCTGAGGAAGAATTGCAGGAAGTCTTTGGCCGTGTCGGGATAGCGGGTGTTGGCCGCGATGGCAATACGGCTCCAGGAACCGTAGGTCACGTAGGGGCTGTCAGGACGGGTGGCCCACGGCAGGCGCACAATGTCGGCCTTGTCTTCAAGCTGCGGAGCCTGATCGGGCATGCGCACACCCAGGCGGCCGGCATACACGCTCATGGCAGCCTTGCCGGTGACAAAGGCTGTGATCTGGTCGCCCCAGCTGTAGTTCTCAAAACCGGGCGGGGCATATTCGGTGAGCGCAACCCATTTCTTGATGGCATCCAGCGCCG
>JAJRXO010000697.1 GCA_024276255.1 Chloroflexota bacterium
ACTTTGGCGCCGATAGCATAGGGCAGCCCCGCGCCCAGGTGTCCGAATTTGCTGGTATAAAGATAGCTGCGGGGGCCAAAGATGGGATTATAATTGGCGCACCACAGGCTGGTATTGCCGCCGTCCTGCACCATGATCGCGTCGTGGGGGAAGAACTCGCGTACCGTTTGCACCATGCGGCCCGGATTAACACCCCCCTCGCCATAGTCCAGGGCCTGCGTTAGTTCATGCCGCCATTCGGCGCTGAGTTCTGCGTATTTCTGGAACTGGGGTCCCGGCGCCTTGGCTGCTGTGCGCTCTTGAACGGCCTTGAATAGCGCGGCCAGGGTCACCCGGGCATCGCCCACGATCCCCACATCGACGGGCCGATTCAGGCCTAACGACAGGGGATCCGCATCGATCTGGATCGTCTTCTGCTTTTGCGGATCGCCCCAAACCGGATCTCTGCCCCAGCCGTCGATCTCTCCCAGACGGCTGCCAACCACCAGCAGGACATCCGCCTCCTGTCGCGCGGCTTCCAGCGCCTCCCGATTCAGCGGAGCAAAATAGCGGGGATGGTCTTCGGGCACGATGCCACGGGCAAACAGGCTGGTGGTGAAACCGGCGCCCACATATTCGCCCAGCGCCAGAAACTCCTCCCACGCCTGAGCCCAATGCACACCGGCGCCGGCATGGAACATGGGCCTCTGTGCGTTCGCCAGCAGGTCGGCTGCCTGCGCCAGCAAGTCCGGGTCACCAGGCCCCAACGTGCGGGCGCGATAGCGCTCTGGCGGCCACACATCCACCGACGCCTCGTCGATGGTTCCCCGCATCACATCCTCGGGGATCTCAATATACACCGGGCCGGGCCGGCCGCTGAGGGCCTCCTTGAAGGCCCTGCGCAGCAGCTCCGGCATCCTTCGCAGATCGCGGACACTGGCCTGCCATTTGGTCACTGGCGTATACAGGGTCATCAGGTCCAGCACCTGGAAACCGCCCCCGCGGTTGGGGTAGATGATATTGCGCCGGCGCTGGCCGCTGACCACGATCAACGGCGTGCCTTCGGCGTAGGCCACGGCCACGCCCGCTACCATGTTGGCCGCACCGGGACCGATGCCGCCAATGACCACCCCCGGCTCCCCGCGGATGCGGGCCCAGGCCTCGGCCATGTGGGCGGCCGCGGCTTCGTGCCGGGGGCAAATGTAGTGCATGTTGTAATCCTGCAGTTTGGCCAGCCAGCTGTTAAAGCTGCCGTCCAGCACGCCGAAGATCATGCTTCGTCCCTCGGCGTGCAGGCACTTCAATAATAATTCTCCGCCGGTGATGGTTGCCATGAAATTCCTCCGTTGTTTGGGTGATGTAGGCAGATACTATGGGTATTCAGTCAACCGTAGAGGTGGAATGTTTGTTATGTTCAATCTATACTCGGGAAAGGGGGGCAGGAGGTGCCACGAAAGCTTAGCCTTCCTGGGCGGCGGTGATTGCATCTTTCTCGTTTACAAGCAGGAGCAACACCATGCCCACGAACAAAAAGGCTGCGATCGACAGGGCCGCCACGCGATGCCCTGACTTCACGGCCAGTTCTGCCATCTGACCCTGGTTCTGATACCAGACCGTGGCCGTGGCGGCCAGCCAGCCGAACACGGCCGGGCCAATGAACGATGAGGTGCGGCCGCTAAGGGCAAAGATGCCGTAGAATTCGGCGCTGCGCCCTGCCGGACTGAACATGCCCACCAGGGTGCGGCTCACCGACTGGATGCCGGCCATGGCGATGCCCGCGGCAGCGCCCACGAAAAAGTAACCGGTTATTGTCTGCGTGAAGTAAAGGGCGATCACAACGGCTATCATGAAGAGCAGGCTCAGGATCAGCGTCTGTTTGCCGCCCATGCGGTCGGCCAGCACCCCGAACACATAGGCCCCCAGCACGTTGGTGATCTGCACGACGATCAT
>JAJRXO010000698.1 GCA_024276255.1 Chloroflexota bacterium
ACCTCAGCACCACGCAGCGCCATGCTTTCGGACAGGATGCCGCCGCCACAGCCAATGTCAGCTACCCGCTTGCCTTCCAGATCGGCGATATCATCGATATATTTCAGGCGCAGCGGGTTGATCTCGTGCAGCGGTTTGAATTCGCTCTCCCGATCCCACCAGCGGGAGGCCAGTTCGGAAAATTTGGCGATCTCGCCGCCGTCCACGTTACGGGGTTCTGTTGCGGTGTTGCTCATGACTGTTGCCTCTATGCGTTGATGCAGATCCTGCTCTGCCACTGTGCGGTTCTGTCCAGTATAGCCTGTTCGTCCAGTGTGGTGAGCGTGCGCTCCTTGAGCAGATGCCTGCCTGCCACCCAGACGTCGGTGACATGCTCTCTTCCCGCCGCATAGACCAGCTGGGACAGTGGATGGTAGACAGGCCGGGTCTCGATACCACCCAGATCGATGGCGACAATGTCCGCCGCCTTGCCCGGTACCAGGCTGCCGATCTGCTCCTCCAGCCCCAGCGCCCGTGCACCTCCCAGGGTGGCCATGCGTAATGCGGTGCCGGCCGGTATGGCACCCGGCTGTCCGGCTACTGCCTTGGCGAGCAGGGCGGCGCTGCGCATCTCGCCCAGCATGTCCAGATCGTTGTTGCTGGCTGCGCCATCGGTGCCCAGGGCGACGTTGATACCGGCATCCAGCAGCTTTTGAACCGGGCAGAATCCGCTGGCCAGCTTCAGGTTGGACTCGGGGCAGTGAACCACGTGGCCGCCGCAGGTGGCAAGCTGCTCGATCTCTTCCGCCTCCAGCCGGGTCATGTGGACCGCCACCAGCCGGGGTGACAGCAGCCCCAGCTCGGCCAGTCGCTGCAGCGGACGCCGCCCCTCCTTCTCCAGCGCCGCCGTTACCTCGCTTTCGGTTTCGTGGAGATGGATGTGGATGGGGAGATCGAGTTCGTCGGCCCAGGTGCGGATACGCTCCAGTGGTTCATCGGAAACGGTGTAGGGGGCATGGGGGGCGAAGGCGCAGCTGATCAGTGGATTGGAGCGAAATCGGTCATGTACCTCTATCCCCTTGTGCAGGTACTCGTCGGCATCGGCAGCCCAGGCGGTGGGAAAATCGATGACGATCAGCCCGACCACAGCGCGAATTCCGGCTGCGCTGGCAGCGTGGGCGGTGATGTCGGGGAAGAAATACATGTCATTGAAGCAGGTGGTGCCGCTGCGCAGCATCTCGGCCACCGCCAGCTGGACACCGTCATGGACAAACTCGCTGCTGACCCACTCTCTTTCGGCCGGCCAGATGTGTTCGTTCAGCCACTCCATCAGCGGCAGGTCATCGGCCAGACCGCGCAGCAGGGACATGGCGGCATGGGTGTGGCTGTTTACCAGGCCGGGGATCAGTGCTTGTTCATCGAGCTGGTGGGTCGTCTCTGCCTGGTAGGTGGCACTGGCCTGCGCAGATGGCAGGATGTTCAGGATACGGCCGTCGTGAATGGCAATGGCGTGGTTTTCGAGGATCGTCTCCGTCGGTTCCACCGGAATCACCCAGCGGGCGTGGATCAGTGTCTCGATCGTCTGCATGGCTGCCTATTTGGCGGCTTCGGTGGCAAATTCGCGCAAGGCTGATTTGATTTTGCTGACAACGCTGCCGCAGCCAATCAGGTTGTGCCGTTTGGCCATCCAGACCGGATCGTTGTAGCTGATCCAGGTTTTTCCGCGGCTGTCCTCCCAGATCAATGCCTTTTGGGGAAGGTCAATTCCGGCGGTCTGGTTGCACTGCATCAATACTGAGCCCAGCTTCGGGTTGCCGAAGATCAACAGTTCCGTTGGCCTTAGCCCCTTACCGACCTTTTCGGCGCCCTGGCCATGATCCACCCTGGCAAAAATGGTCATCCCTTTGGTGCGCAGGATTTTTTCCAGGCGCATGGAGGTCTCGGCGACATCATGGGAACTCTCCACACTGATGATGCCGTTTTCTGCCAAAACAGCGGGGGCTGTCAGCAGTGCGAACAGGATAAACAGGAAGTTGCGTTTCATCACTATCTCCTCGATTCAGCTGCTCAGCCGTCCGAAAATACGGAAACCGGCCAGATAGGTACCGGCGGCAGAACCCAGTGTACTCAATATAAAGACCAGAAAGATACGCGCAACGCGATTGTGCCACCATCCCTTCAGATGGGAGACATCCTTGCGCAGCCGGCTGAAATCACTGACGGTGGGTTTGCGCAGCCAGGTCTCGATAGCGGCAGTCACCATTCCGGCGCCGACAGTAGGGTTTAATGAGGTCAGCGGGGCGGCCAGAAAGGCACCGATGACGGTAAGCGGGTGGGCCATGGCTATCGCTGCACCAAGTGCTGCCAGCCCGCCGTTGATCAACACCCAGTCGGAGACCATCTGCCAGCCAAGCTCGGGACTGCGCATGAAGCCGATGGTGAATCCGACCAGGATCAGGGCAACAATCAGCCAGGGGATTAGTTGTGGCCAGCGGCTGGGTGGCGGCAGCCGATCCAGTTCGGCAATGACCTCGCCGGGCGGGGCGGGAAGCTGGCTCAGATAGTTCTGGATGCCGCGCAGGTGCCCGGCGCCCACCACGGCCAGGATATGTTTGTGTTCACTGCTGTCGACCTCTTCCATCAGGCGGGCTGCCATGTAGCGATCCCGCTCATCGATCAGCGGTTTGAACAGATCCTGCTCCTGATCGGCGAACTGGGCGAAGGTGGTCTCCAGGATGTCCCCCTCCTTGAGCCGCTCGATCTCCTCCTCACTTACCTTTTCCGAGCTGACCAGGCTGGCCATCAGGCCGGAGAACAGGTAGAAACGTTTCCACCACGGCACGTTGCGGTAGATGCGCTTCAGGGTGGTGCCGATCTCCCGGTCGATCAGCAGCACCGGCAGCCCGTCGCCGCGGGCGATCTCCACCGCAGCCTTCATCTCTGCGCCCGGTTCGATATCGAACTGCTCCGCCATGCGCTGCTGGTAGGCTCCCAGGGCCAGACTGGCGGTAACCATCGGCACCTTGCCCTTGCGGATCACCTCAAACAGATCCATGCGCG
Organism: Chloroflexota bacterium; assembly: GCA_024276255.1. Lineage (GTDB taxonomy): Bacteria > Chloroflexota > Anaerolineae > J102 > J102 > JAADGC01. The sequence goes on from JAJRXO010000698.1 coordinate 3,040, forward strand.
CCAGGCTGTCCGGATCGAGGATGGCATTGTGGCGGCTGGGGCAGAGCTC
>JAJRXO010000699.1 GCA_024276255.1 Chloroflexota bacterium
GCAACCCGCCAGCTTCGACGCGGATGTCTTTTTACAGGAATTGGATAAGAACATACCCTTCAATCAGATGTTCGGCGGCGCCCAATCGCCAGAAATGCAACAGTTTTACGATCTGTATCGCAGCAGTGTCGAAGCCTTTGCCCCGCAGATCTCCCGCTTGCTGGCTGTGCCGGCCCCCCTGCCGGCCTGGGTGGGCCGCCTGTTGGGCTGGCTGGCGACGTGGCTGTCCACCCCATTTGCCCTGTTTGCACGCTGGCTGGGGCTTTCACTGTGGATCATGCTGGCCGCCCGTTTATTGGGCGGCAAAGGAACGCTGCTTTCGTATCTGGGCGCTTCGTCGCTTTCGGTGCTGCCACACCTGTTGCGGGCATTGAGCTTTATCCCACTCGTGGGCGGTTTGTTCGTCTTTCTGGCTGGCATTTGGGGACTCATCATCCAGGTGCGTGCAGTGGAAGTTACCCACCATCTGCCGCAAAATCGGGCCGTGCTGGCCGTCCTGTCACCCTTCATATTGGGGCTGGTCGTTCTCATATTGCTGGGTGTGCTGGTATTGACAGTACTGATTCTGGCCGCTGCCGGTGGCAGTTAGGCTGGCTGTCCGGCAAAGTGCTGCTTTCGCGTTTCAAGAAACTTGTAAGATTCTATAGTTTTTGAGATAATAGCTGTGGATTCAACCAGCAATGTGTGCTTGTGAAGTCACCGGTGAAGTGGCTTGTTGAGAAAGATAGTGCATCAATGTGGCTATGATAGTCACATAGCCTGTCTTACTGCGCACTCGTTCCGTGCCTTGCTTTTGTACGCGGTTCATTGTGCCTATAATTTGTCAACCGCCAGGCAATTTCTGGGCATTTCTCTACATTTGAACTGCGTTTATTTCCTGTATTCGCCGTCTGTCCCATCCGGTCTCTAAAAAGCATTACATGGTGGCGTTAGTCTGGGGGCGTCAATCTTGACCTGTCCTCATGGCGCGTCGTCCTGGATGCGGGTTCGCGTATACCTGTTTCTGTGGTTGCGTCAACAACAGACGAATCCCTTTTATGTTACTCCTGCGTTCATAACTCTTGTTAACCCATCCCTCTCCCTATCTCCCTGGTATGCAAACGGTGCTCCACCTGCACTGGCGACCTGCGGCCGGTGTCGAAAGCGAACCAACGCTGATCCTGTGGGCTGAAACAGCCACGGCCCCTCAGCCATCCCGATTGCGTGGACGGTTGCCGCGCAAACCTCAGCCCAAACCGCATCCTTTTGTCGTCAACGACGATATGGAACTGCGGCGCTTGACGCGAGCGTTCGGTGGAGATTTTATCACGCGGGGCCAGGAGGAATTCACCCTCCATCTCGCCAGCAGCCGTACAGGCCCTTTGCCAAGTCCGCAGTTGCTGCACAACTGGGAACTCGACTGCAATACGCTGTTTCTGGCGCCGTGGCGAATCTCGGGAGTCCGTATTTCCCTGGCCAGTTTACTGATCATTTTTCAGCGTTTTCAGCATGATAGACGGGGAACCGATTTTGTGTGGGGTTCCGATTTCGATTATTGGCGTCGGGCCTACGATCTCACATTGCAGGTCCTGGCGCGACAACACTATATTCCCTCGTTACAGGTGGTAGAGGCCGCCGAGCCCTGCTATCAGCCACGCTGGAAACCTGTGTACGATAGTCAACGCTTCCATGACAATGTCTGGGCATTTGCCCAAGCCATGCCGCCGATATGTCGCAGTGAAATCACGGATTATAACGAGCCCTCCGCCCTGCAACTGGTGCAGAATTTCATTGCCACCCTTACCGACTATCTGGTTCGGGAGTGGGGACGGGATGCAACACATCGTCTGAGTTATCTGCACAATCACAGTGATACGGTTACCTGGCTGCGCGGTCTGCTACTGCCCGAAGCCCCCATCCTGAACACGGCTGACGGCACCCATAAATTCATACATGATGTGCTAAGCTGGCAAAAAAGACTGGCTCCGGCGGGCAATACCAGTTACAAAATCGCTCTCCGCCTGACGCCTCCTGCCATCAGCCAGAACGGCAGCACCTGGCATGTCCCCAGAGGGGGATGGCAGCTTTCCTATCATTTGCAGCCACGCGATGAGCCCGATTTGCTTGTATCAGCCCGGCAGGTGTGGCAGAGCAACGATGAGGTGCTGGTGTATCGCCAACGTCGCTTCCAACATCCCCAGGAAAAACTGCTCAAAGCCCTGGGGCTGGCGGCCCGCATTTTCCGGCCCATCGAGCGCAGCCTGCAAGACCCGGCCCCCACTCATGTGGAGCTAAGCACCAGCGAGGTGTATGAGCTGATACGCACGGCGGCCGACCTGCTGGAGCAAAGCGGCTTCCGGCTATTGTTACCGCCTTGGTGGCACGAGGCCGGCGCCCGCCTGGGGTTGCGCTTGCACCTCAAACCGCTGACGCCGGCCCCCCCCGATGTGACGCAGCCGACGCCTGCACAGGAACGACCGATAGGATTCAGATGGGAACTGGTGCTGGGAGAAACAACATTGAACCGCACAACCTTTGCCGAGCTGGTCGCTCTGCGTTCGCCTTTGGTGGAGCGCAACGGTGAATGGCTACGCCTGGATCCCGAACAGATCGAAGCAGCCGAACGATTCTGGAACCGGCAGCGCTTCGAGGGCAGCATCGATTTGCGGGTCGCTATCCGCTCGGCCCTGGGCCTGGGTCCTGATGTGGATATCGCCGGTCTGCCGGTGCTGCAGGTAGAAACCCAGGGCTGGCTCACCGACCTGATCCACACGCTCAGTGAAGCCGATAGTGTGCTGGCTGGGACCGAACAGCCCTCTGATCTGCAGGGCACCCTGCGCCCCTACCAGCGCACTGGCTACGCCTGGCTGCACGAGCACCGGCATCTGGGCCTGGGGGCCTGTCTGGCCGACGACATGGGCCTGGGCAAGTCGGTGCAGGCGATCGCCCTGTTGCTGCGCGAACGCCAGGAACTCGGAACCTTGCCTGCTCCCACCCTGCTGGTATGCCCCACCTCATTGCTGGGCAACTGGCGCCGGGAAATCGAACGCTTCGCACCCCAACTGCGGGTGTGGAGCCATTATGGCAGCGATCGCCTGCGAAATGATGCCTTCCTGCAAAAAATAGAACAGGTAGATGTGGTGCTCACCAGCTATGCTCTGGTGCGCCGCGACGTCGAAATCATGAAACAGGTGCAATGGCTGGGGCTAATCCTGGATGAGGCGCAAAAGATAAAGAATCCCAATACAATCACCCATCAGGCCATCCTCAGGCTGACTGCGCAATTTCGCATTGCGCTCACGGGCACACCGGTAGAAAACCGGCTGAGCGAGCTGTGGTCGCTCTTCCACTTCCTCAACCGAGGCTATTTCGGCAGCCTGGCCAGCTTCCA
>JAJRXO010000700.1 GCA_024276255.1 Chloroflexota bacterium
GGACGATGAATATGCTATCGATATTAAACAAACTCCGGATGCAGGATACATCGTTGCGGGGTGGACCCGATCTTTCGGCGCCGGCCAGGCGGATGTGTGGGTGTTCAAGCTGGATAGCAGTGGTAAAGTGCAGTGGGAGAGGACCTACGGAGGCTCGGGTATGGAGCAGGCGTGGTCGGTGGATTTGACAGCGGATGGTGGCTATGTTGTCGCTGGCGGCACCACCTCTTTCGGGGCCGGGGGTTCCGATTATTGGTTGCTGAAGCTGGATGCCGGCGGCAATGTACTCTGGCAGAAAACGTATGGCGGCCCGGATGATGACGGGGGCGGGGGTGAGTATGAGGAATTTGTGGTCAGGGTGCTGGTGGATGAAGACGGGAACTACGTGCTGGCAAGCGAGTCGTTTCCGTTTGGCGCCGGAGAAAATGATATCTGGGTGCTCAAGGTGAATCCGGCGGGTGAGATCCTGTGGCAGAAGGCTTACGGCGGGTTGTACGACGATTCGACCTGGTCTCTTCAGGAGACTGCCTCGGGCGGCTACATCATCCCCGGCGTGTCCGTTTCCTTCAGCCCCGATCAAAGCGGTGATCTCTGGGTATTGCAATTGGATAAGGAAGGCAACATCGTATGGCAGAAACTGTACGGAATCCCCGAATATTGGGACGAAGCCTTAAGCGTGGGGGCCACCTCGGATGGGGGATCGCTCATCGGTGGATACTATGAGCAGGGAAAGGATGACTGGGATCTCTTTCTTTTGCGGTTGAATGCCAGTGGCGATGCCCTGTGGCAGAGGATGTATGAACGCAGCTGGGACTGGCCCAATGCGATTCAGCAACTGGCTGACGGGGGCTTTGTGGTTGTGGGCGTGGCATGGCCCAATGATCAGGGTTTACCGGAAGATCTCTGGGTGATGAGGCTGGCCGCGGACGGCACGATTGGAGATTCATGCAGCCTCATTCACGATCTGAGTCTGGAGCCGGTAAATACCAACGCGGTGCCGATCGATACAGCGGCTGTGGTGCAGGATACTCACATCACCCCGCGCAACAGCACAGCCGTGGTGCAGGACACTCCGGCTGCGCCCCATTATCTTTGCCTGGATCAGGGGGGGCCTGGGCCGTAGATCATGTGATGGATTCAGGCTATTCGCTGTGAATCAGAGTATATCCAGTCAGGCCGCTGACTCATCAGCGCCCGCAGGTCCATGCGGATTTCTTCCACGGTGGGGCGTCCCAGATACCACCAGCCATTATAGATTTTGTAGATGGTGCGATCTCTGTCGAGGACGAAGGTGTAGGGGATATACACTTCGCCGTGGATGGCGTCGGTGCGATCGACCATTTCCAGGTCGTAAAGCAATGTTTTATCGGCATCGCTGAGAAACACCCAATCCGCTGCCAGCGCATTGCGTACCTCGCCGGTGGTCATCTGATCATCCACCGACACGGTGATCATCTTGCAATAATTCACGCGCAGTTCTGGCTGCAGGTGAGTGACATAGTTGGTTTGTTGACGGCGATCTTTGGGACAGTAGTAGCCGCGGCTGAAGATGAGAACGCCGGGGAAGCCCCTGAGGATTTGCGACAGCTTGCGTGGGGTTCCGGTGTGATCCGGCAATTCGAAATTGGGGAAACGGGCGCCGAATTTCAGATCGGCGCGCATGGGCAGCGTCATAGTTGGACTCCTGGATGAACGAATAAACAGGTACATTTGTTTGATGTTTGCGGTGGGGTATTCCTTACCAGCCGTGGCGGCGCGCATTGATGTGCAGGAGTTTGATCCCCGTATTTTGCTGGAATTGCGGAAAGCACCTATGCGTCCACGTTTTGACAAGAATGCGTATTTGTGGTAAAAGTGCTACGACTTTAGTAAGTCATCATTTCTAAATGGGCAAGACAAAACATCAAGCTCCCATCGATTGTAATGTAAGTCCTGGGACGAGAACGGGCTGAGTTCTTACCAGGCGTTGAGCAAAATCAAACAAAACGGCAAATCCAGATTTAATTTTAGAATAGCCGCTGTCGAATGCCTTGGCCGGGCATTTCCGACTGCTTGTGGCACCGGCTCGATAGGGTGGTACTGCTGGCAAGTTGTTGTCGTTTTCCTGGCACAGGTTTTCACCCACCCTTCCTTCCTGGCAGATTCCAGATCTTTCTGGTTTCGATACGCTTTTGTCTTCGGTTCTCACACATTTCCAAGGAGGAAAACACTATGAAGCGATTCGTCATTATCGCCACTCTACTGGCAACCGTGCTGATCTTGGGCGCATGCGCTCAACCTACGCCTGAAGTAGTGGAAAAAGAGGTTATTGTAACCCAGATCGTCAAAGAAACGGTGATTGTAGAGGGCACGCCACAAGTCGTCGAGAAGAAGGTGGAGGTGACGAAGATCATTAAAGAGGTCGTCACAGCTACGCCGGTACCCAAGGAGCCCGTCGTGCTGCGCTATGCAGACAAAGCTGCTGATCTGGGCACCATGGATCCGCATTTCGCTGCTGCGACCAATGATCGTAATCTTGTCGATATGATCTTCAATGCCCTGGTACGCTATAAACCCGGCGATGGCACTCAGTTCGAGCCTGATCTGGCGGAGGAGATTCCGGAGCCGGTGATTGTGGATGGCAAGCAGGTATGGACGTTCAATCTGCGTCGTGGGGTGATGTGTCATCCTTCGGAGCAGGTGCCAGCCTATGAGCTCACTGCTGATGACGTTGTATTCTCCCTTAAAAAATCGGCAAACCCCGACACCTCGGCCTATGCCGGCGATTATAACGGGATGACGGTGGAAAAGGTCGACGACTACACCGTGAAGATCACCATGGAACAGCCCATTTCACCGGTGCTCTTCCTGCCCAAGGTCGCCGACTATGCGGGCGGTTTCATCATCTGCCAGAAACCTTACGAAGCGATGGGAGCTGAAGAATTTAAGACCCATCCCGTTGGCACCGGCCCCTTCATGTTCGACAGCTACAGCCCGCAGGAAAAGGTTGTCCTCAAAGCCAACGACAACTACTTCCGCGGCCGACCGCTGCTCGATGCCGTCGAATATCGCTTCATGCCTGAGCTCAACAGCCGTGAGCTGGGCCTGCGCTCGGGTGAACTCGATGTGATCAACGGCGCTGCCGAAGGTCAGTGGGTGAGACGCATGAATCAGGAAGACGGCATTCGGGTTGATGTGTACGGTGTAGGCGAAGTCGCCACCATTCACTTCAATCTCACTGTTCCGCCGCTGGATGATGTGCGCGTCCGCAAGGCGATTGCCTACGCCCTGGATCGCGATGAATTCCTGGCCCTGTTTGGCGAACCGGTTGCAGCCAATGTCTACTCGGCAGTACCGGCGCAATTCCTGCCCGGCGGCCTGACCAAGAAAGAGGTGGATGAACTGGGTCTCGAGTATCCGCTGGATCTCGATAAAGCCAAGGCGCTGCTCGCCGAAGCCGGATATCCTGATGGCTTCTCGCTGGAAGTGGTTTCTTCGGAACGTGAATCGTACCTGAAGAACTACCAGAGCATGCAGGCGCAGCTGGCCAAGGTCGGCATTGACATCAAGATCAACACCGTCGATCACTCCAGCATGCACAAGCTGATCCGCCAGGATGTCAATCCCATCGTCATCTACGTGGCCTGGCGCCCCAATGCTGACGTGTATCTGACACGCTTCTATCATTCCGATTCCATCGTGGTCACCGGTGCCAAGCCTGACACCAACTTCTCGCACTACACCGGCATCGACGATCTGATCGAGCAGGCGCGCGTGGAGCTGGATCCCGATAAGCAGATCGAGCTGTGGAAGCAGGCCCAGATCAAGCTTCTGGAAGATATGGTCTCGTACCCCTTGCAGTACCAGAATCAGGTTACAGCTCGTCGGGACTATGTTGATTATGGTCATGAGCTGAAATCTGTGTTGGCTCTCTATCCTCAGATCACTGAAAACACGCGCATCGTCAAATAAGCGTTGTGTGCCAACCAGTCAGGGGCTCATGGCGAGTCTCTGACTGGTTTTTTGTTTTTACGGAAACAGGTTCCGGGAGGGAGCCAGTGGCTACCCCTTCCATCATTATATGGCGTCATGGCGACTGCTCAATCACTGGCACCGACTACATGGAGAAGCCTTTATGCTGAAGTACCTTGCCACTCGTCTTGCCCTTACCATTCCAACCTTTTTGGCAGTTCTGACACTTGTTTTTTTTGTGGTACGTGTGATCCCCGGGGATCCTGCAACGGCCGCTTTGGGTGACTATGCCTCGCAGGAGGCCGTGGAGGCATTGCGGGAACGTATGGGCCTTAATGAACCCCTGTATATGCAGTATTTTCAGTTTCTGGGCGATTTGGCCCGCGGAGATTTGGGGAAATCGATGATTACCGGCAAAGAAATCTCGGGAATGGTGAAACAGGTCCTGCCCTATACTCTTGAACTCACGTTGTCTGCTATTATTGTGGGAGCGCTTCTCGGTATTCCCATCGGTATTCATACGGCGCGCAACAGCAATACACTCGTCGACTATATTGGCCGTATTACCTCATTGGCCGGACTTTCAGTGCCCGCCTTTTATCTGGGTATTCTGGTGATGCTTTTGTTTGCGATCAAGCTCAAGTGGTTTCCTGCGGTGGGGGGAGGGGATCTCAGTGACTGGAAGAGCAACCTCTCGCATCTGGCCCTGCCTTCACTTACGTTGGGGCTGATCATGACTGCCTCGGTTACCCGGCTCACTCGTTCGGCCATGCTCAATGTGCTTAATGAGGATTTCATACGCACAGCCCGGGCGAAGGGGCTTTCGGAACGGGTGGTCGTGTTCCGTCATGCATTACGAGCTGCTCTGGTACCCATCGTTTCCATTATTGGTATCTGGGCCGCCAACCTCATTGCCGATTCCGTGCTCACCGAAACCGTGTTTGCACGTCCTGGCCTGGGGAAAATGCTGGTGGGTGCGATCATGCAGCGCGATTACACCGCCCTGCAGTCGGTCATGGTCATTTACACGGGTTTTGTTGTCATCATCAATCTCCTCACCGATCTCGTTTACAGTCTGGTGGATCCCCGCATTACACATTGAGGTAGCCGTATGAGTTCTAAAAGCTTAGGCGTTGTGGAACCTACCTTTCGTCTGCGTAGCCAAAAGCAACGCGTCATCCACACCTTTCTTCGCAATCGCACCGCCATTTTGGGGTTAATCCTCACTGCCATCATCCTGTTGATCGCTTTTTTTGCCGATAACTGGTTTGTTGCTCTGCCGCAGGGTAAAGAGCCGACGCCCCTGTTGGCGCACTACAATCCCCTGCTGCAAGACACGCGCAATCGCCTCAGCCCGCCCGATGAAGACCATCTGATGGGCCTTGACTCTTACGGTCGTGATATCTGGTCCCGTATTGTTTACGGTGCCCGCGTCTCCCTGCTGGTGGGCGTGAGCTCGGTTGCCATTGGTGGCACCCTGGGTTTGATCATGGGCCTGCTTGCTGGTTATCTGGGCGGACTGGTCGAGAACACGCTCATGCGGGTTGTGGATATTCTCATGGCCTTTCCCAGCCTGATCATGGGCCTGATGGTGCTGGCTGTGCTGGGGAGCGGTCTGTTCAATATGATCCTGGCGATTGGCATCGTTCTCTCTCCCACCTTTGCCCGCGTGGCCCACAGCGCCACTCTGAGTGTCAAGGCCAATGAGTTCGTGGAAGCCGCGCGCGCCATTGGCGCCAGTCGCATGCGCATTATGCGCGTGCACCTTCTGCCCAATATCCTGGGTGAAATGGTCGTACTGGCCAGCATCTGGATAGCCACTGCCATCCGCGTCGAGGCCAACCTCAGCTTCATCGGCCTGGGCGTTTCGCCCCCCACGCCTGCCTGGGGCTCCATGATCCGCGACGGCACCTCGCATCTCTTCGACGCCCCCTGGGAATCGCTCTATCCGGGCCTCGCCATTCTCATTACCGTGCTGGCCTTCAACCTGCTGGGTGATGGCCTGCGTGATATCCTTGATCCCAGACTGCAACGGTAAACTCACCCGACCTCGCGGGGTACCCGATTCATCATCATGCACATTACACAAGCCAATATCTATTTGATCGAGATCGCCAGCCGCCGGCCTGTCATCGTGGAAATCCATACCGATGCCGGCATAAGCGGTCTGGGTGAAGCTGCCATAGCCTACGGCGCCGGCGCCACGGCCGCCGCCGGCATGATCCAGGACCTTATGCAGGAGA
>JAJRXO010000701.1 GCA_024276255.1 Chloroflexota bacterium
AGGATAATGGCCGGAATGAAGAAAAAGATCGTGATCAGCAGGGTGGCCGGAGTCATAAATCCCCAGGCGCCCAGGACGCCTCTCATCGTTGGCTGTAGTTCCAGCACGGTTCTCAAATTCGTGATACCGCCCCACAACATCGCCAACAACGCCAGCAGGGTCAGGTACAGGCCATAGGCCATTTGCATCTCGATCCCGGCCATGCCGGCGTCTCGACTGGCCGCGCCGAAGCCCCCCAGGATCACTCCTACACCGAGCAGGGAGACGCCGATCACGCCCAGGCCATCCCAGGCGGTCGGTCGGCGTCGCCGCCAGGCCACCAGAGCCGACACGAGGACGATTACGGACACCATGAGTATGATATTGTTGACCCCGGATCCTCGAAATACCTCGCTGCCATCGCCTTTCTGAATGATCACACCGGCGGAGATGTTCTGCCCTGTCAGGATCGAGAACAACTTGTCATTGACGATGAACCTGACCCACGGTAGATAAAAAGCGATCAAAGCCAGTATCGCTGCCGGTCCCCCGAAAACATAGCCCACCAGGCCCCGAAGGCGTGCGGAAGCAGGCGCAGGCGGGGTCTCTGAAGAGATTGAGGACATAGCTACCTCTTGATGAAGAGAGGAGAGGGGGATGGCCCCCCTCTCCGATTGATCAGAAGATAGTTTACTTGATGATTACGTTATCACCAAGGTTGTTCTGCAACTGCTCGACTACCAGGTCAACCGCTTCGTCCGGGGTGAGATCGCCGGATTCAGCAGCCTGCAGGCCCAGGTAATAGGCCTCGGACCATTGGCTCCAGTAGGGGCTGTTGGGGAGGAAGGTGGTGTATTGCAGCAACGGCAGCGTCGCCGAGAGGAATTTAGCCGAAGTGTAGGGCGGGTAGTCCAACTGCGACTTGAGCACACCCAGGTGACCACTGGCCACGGCGTACGACGTGTTGAGTTCTTTGACTGTGGCCTTGGAGATCAGCAGCAGGGCCAGATCGGGCGCCTTGGACTGCGAGCTGATCATGTACAGCAAGGGATGGGTGAGCGTGATGGGCTTGCCGGTGCCATCGGGCTGGGCGGGAATGGGCGCAAAGCCGGCATTCTGCCACAGGTAGTCTTCGCCACCCAGGTCCTGCAGATAGTTGGTGGCCCAGCTTGCCCAGCGCCAGGTGCCTTCAAACACGAACAGAACCTTGTCGAAGGTGCTGGTGTATTGCTTGTGGAAATCCCAGTCGCCATCCAGCTTGTTGGGGCGGATGATCTTGCGCACCTGCGAGGCATCGTAAACGCGGCTGTACACCTTGCGAGCCGCTTCCGTGTCGAAGACGAGGGCATCGGTGCCTTCCTGGGTGATCGCACCACCGGCGCCGTAATAGTAGTAGAGGAAGTCGGGGCCGTTCGACGGTCGATGCCACCAGCCATCGCCCTCGGCCACAACGCCCTGTTCGACTGCCTGCTGGGCCGTGTCAAACATGTCGTCCCAGGTCCATTCGCCGCTGGCCACGCGATCGGGCAGGCTGGCGATCTCTTCGTCGGTCCACCCCAGTTTCTTCAGCAGGAGTTTGCTGAAGTACATGGGTCGGGCTTCAGCATCCTGAGGTACACCCCAGATGCGGCCCTTCAGCTTGGTGGACTCCCACAGGCTGTCAATGACATCGCTGAACTCAGGATAGTCGCCGATCATGTCGGTGATATCGGTGAGGTAACCGGCCGTCGCCCAGTCGCCGATGTGCTCATGACCGGAAACGATGATGTCCGGCGCCTGGCCCGCATCGGAAGCGAGCTCAAACTCGGTCTTGTAATCGCCCCAGTCAGCATCATCCTGGATGGTCTCCAGCTCGATACGGCGATCGTCGCCCGCATTGGCTAACGCCGTGTTGGCGGCGCCCAGGGCGGAAATCAGGTTATCACAGCGACCGTTTTCATAGGGAGGGCTGGCTTTGCAGCGAGCTACCAGGTGAACGACGTTCGTCGTCGGCACTTCGACGATTTTCTCGACCTCTTTCGTCACCTCGACTTCTTTGGTGACTTCGACCACCTTTTCTACTTCAACCGTTTCGCCGACCTTTTTCTCAACGACCACAGTTTCTTTGATGATCTGAACTTCGGGGGTGGGTTGAGCACAGGCGGCTACGATCACCACCGACAGCACGAGAACGGCAAAAATAATCAACCAACGCAA
>JAJRXO010000702.1 GCA_024276255.1 Chloroflexota bacterium
AGGGCAGCCGCAGTTTTAGCGAGTGGGGCTTGATAGACAAATTTCTGCGTATTCATGATACATCAATCCCTTGAGTGCGTCGGCGCCCGAACTGGCGCCGATGGAGAGAATGTGTTGCAGGGCAAGCTGTAGTTCAGCCGGAGAATCAGCCGCCAATGCATGGGCCAGCCGATGCCAGGGGGCGGCAAAATAGCCGTTGGCAGCGGCCAGCAGCCAGCGCCCACTGAGCCAGGTGGTGCGGTTGATGGCTATGCCGGTGATGCAGCGACTCAGTTCATCCACCAGGCAGTGGCCGGGCAGCAATGACGGTTGCAGGCGCCAGCGGACCATGACGCCCAGCAAGAAGTCGTCGCCGGCGGGCGTAAGGCCCGCCCCCACGCCCGCCAATATCTGTGCAGCCTTTGTCACATCACTGTGTCGGCAATGCAGCGTGGCCCGGTGCAGTAGCAGGCTGGCCTGCTGCATTCGGCGCCCCGTTTCATCATTCGCGGGGTTGGCTATCAGGCTGTATTGCCGCATGGAGGCGGGGATCTGCAACGGCCAAATCGCGGCTGGCAATACTGGATTCCAGGGCCGGGCCGGGCGTAGATCGATAGCCAGGTCAGTTGTCTGTAGCATTTGCCCGTGAAGCCTGAACTGGACGCCCGGGGAGAGTGGCGAAAAATCCAGGGCTCGCACCAGCACGATGTGGAAGGGCCCATCGCCAACCTGCGGGTGCACAAGCGTGATGATCTCGCCATCCTTGGCCCGCAGATTACAGGCCCGGCGGTGGCTACTGAATACGATCCAGCGTCTTGCGGGATCGGCCAGCAGGCGTTCGGCCGCGATCGTGCTGATGCTGCGGGCAGGACAGATCATATAGCCTTTTCGTGTCGCAGGACGCTGATTTGCTCTGCAGTATAGCCCAGGCTCAACAGGATCTCGTCGGTGTGCTGGCCCAGGGTGGGTGGTGGCAGGCGGTAGTCGACGGGGGTATGCGAGAGATGCATGGGGTTGCCCAGCACCTTCACCGGCCCGGCCACGGGATGATCGATATCCACCACCATCCCCCGTGCCTGTATATGTGGATCGGCCAGTGTTTCATCCACATGATTGATGGTACCACAGGGGATACCCAGCGGCCGGAAGAGGGACAGCCAGTGTGCGGCCGGTTGGGTGCTGAAGATGTCCTGCAACAACGCGTGCAACTCATCCCGATGCTGCAGACGCTCGCCATTTGTGCGGAAACGGGGATCCGCGGCGATGCTTTCGCTGATGCCGAGCACCTCGCAGAAGCGAGTCCACAAGCGTTCAGAGCCCACGCCGATGATGAAGTCCTTGTCCTTAGCGCTGAAGGGCTCGTAGGGCGTGATCGTGGGATGGTTGTTGCCCAGCTTGGGGGGGCGTTTGCCGGTGGCAAAATAGCTACTGACGATGTTGGGCAGCCACGCCAGCTGTGAGTCCAGCAACGCGGTATCGATGAACTGGCCTTTGCCGGTATGACTGCGGGCAAGCAATGCGGCCAGGGCCGAGATGGTGGTGTACATGCCGGCGGTGATGTCGCTGATG
>JAJRXO010000703.1 GCA_024276255.1 Chloroflexota bacterium
CATGACATCGCCATCAAACACATTGTACCAGAAAGAAATGGGATAAAAGTCTATGTGTACATGATTGATTGGGGGGCAAATTCGCAGTGTAAGGAGATCGAAGTCTACCCCTGTGATCTTGTTAGGGTAAAACGTAATGGGGAGATTACCTCGGCGAAGGACGTAATGGTCAAACCCATTCACGTCACAGGTACTCCCAATGTTACGCCGAAACCTCGCTTCCGCAGGTGAGTGTCTGAAAGCACAGAACCAACGAATCCTGATACCACAAGGCAAGCGTCAAGGTCTCTGGGGATAAAAAACGGGGAAGAGGATGGGATTTGTCAGCAAAGGGACGATCAGCTCCTCTCCAATGGGTGTTCCCCTGGAGCATGTTGCCCGATGTGGTGGAGTATGACCAACAAGTGACAGGCGAACGGCGGGAGGGCATCTAATACGGTGTCTGGGCGCTGCTGAGCAAGCTGACCACGGTCCTGGGCGTGGCCGTCTCCGACTGGGCCCTGGCCGGATTCCACTACGTGGCCGGGGTGGCACAATCGCCACAGGCCCTGCTCGGTATCCGGCTCTTTTTCGGCCTGGTTCCGGCCATCATCCTCATCCTCAGCCTGCCCCTCCTCATCTGGTACCCCATCACCAAGGCCACGCATGTCCGCGTACGGGCTGATCTGGAGGACGGGGCGGAGAAAGGATCGTCGTAGTCACCGTGGCTGGTATCGACAGGCGTTGGTCGGGCGCATGAATTCGCACCCAACCAGGTCCCCTTTGGCCACGTGAACTCCGCCAGAACCCGGCGCCGAATGACAGCATTTTATGTAGTAACATTCAGGGGAATAACCGGTGGCGCTTGCGGGGGCATCAGGTTCAGCAGCGCGCCGATAGCTGATGTTGCTGGCAAGAAAGGCAAAAGGTGGTAAAGTTACTGTATCAGGAGAGCAAGTGTGGTATGGTTGGGGGCACATTCAGAAGTGTTCTGTGTTGGGACTCCAGGGGAGGAGGATGCAAGAGCACACACTGCCGTTGCCTGAACCCAAGCCTTCCGCCACACATACAGAGGTTTGTCACATGTCCATTGCAACTTCGAGACGTTCTATTTCCCTCATCGCCTGGCCGGTGCTGATCGTTCTCCTCTTGAGCTTCCTGGTCGCTATCATGCCCGCGTTTGCAGCTCCCGGACAGGCGCCCCGCATCGCCTATGTGTTCGGGGGTGATCAGAACACGGCAGCGGCATTTGCGAGCCTGCTGGAAAGTGAGAACTACCAGACCGATCTCATTCCCCTGGATAAGGCGGCACAAACTGATTTCGACATGTATGAGTTGATCATCATCGCTCATGATACAGGCCGGTCAGGCGATTGGGGCCAGGGCGCAGCCAATCTGGCCACGTACATCGATTCCTTTAACAAACCGGTAATCGGCCTGGGCGAGGGGGGATACGCCTATCTGGGGCAGCTCGATCGGGTCATTGGCTGGCCGCAGGGCGCGCATGGGAGCGGGAAAGCCATCATCGGCGCACCGAATCTGTCTTATTATCAGACGCCCTACAATCTCACGGCGCTCCTGTCCAAACCTCTGGATATCTACGCTCGCGATAATAGTGAGGTCGACATCTACCTGCCCAAATCGCTGCCAGATGTCATTCCTCTGGGGCAGCATGTGAACGACGCAGAATACTATCCACTTATCGCACAGCGCGTGGCCAATCGCTGCGACCAGCTATGGGGCTTCGCCGGCAGCCCTGGCCTGATGACCACCGAAGGGCGACAGTTGTTCGCCAACGCGGTCTGGTATGGCATCGGTAACTGCTCCTCCACAGCGCCCACGGCCACACCGACGGCTTCACCCACTGTCAATCCGACGGCCACTCCGACCCCCACCCCCTCCCTTCCGCTCATCCAACCTCTTCCCTTCTTCCCCAACCTGCCTCTCATCGTTTTCGATTGGCCCAAAGACTTCTCCATCTTTGGCATCGAACTCACCCAGGCCATTCAGTGCTTCGATTCGAATAAGGGGCTGGCTGCATGCGCGGACGATTCGTTGCGTTTGGTCATCAAGAAGGGAAGTGCGGCCCGCATCTATCTTAAGTACGACGGCCCCCTCCTTCGACAGAACAATGTCCCGGTGCGTATCTATTTTCGGGCCAACGGCGTCTGGTACCAGGCGAACGTCAGCGGTAACGCGGTAAAGTCGTTGGATCAAAGCAAGGACGATAGCGCCGATGTCTGGTTCAATGTGGACTTTTCCAACGACATCAAGGTGGATGTGTACGCGGTGGTAGACCCGGACAACATCATCGCTGAGACCAACGAATCGAACAACCGCTTTCCGGCCAGCGGCTATATCAGCAAAACCTTTCGCAAGCGGGATAAGCTTAAAATCGTTGGTCAACGCCTGCGCTACCATCCCTCCGGCTATTCTGGCGGGCAATATGCAAGCGGTTGGGCCGTCAACGGCGGCGCGGCAGCCTATTTCGAGCAGATTTTACCCATCCAGGATGGCGGGATCGCTTATTCGGTCAAGAGCGGCTATCTTGACTGGACCACCACCCTAAACAGTGACGGCCAACATGCACTGATACAGACCCTCAACATGATGTGGGTCCTGGATCAGGTGTTCAGCTGGATGTACGGCGGCGCGTTCCAGGGAGCGGAACATGTCTACGGCTGGGTGGATAACGACGGCTATTCAGGCGGTCATGCCGATATGCCGGTCTATCCCCATGCCGGTGGCCTGGGCGTGGTGGGCATCGGCTCGGACAAACCGGGAACCAGCACCGACGCTCCAAATCGCGGGGCCCTGATCTTCGTACATGAACTACTGCATGATTACGACCTCAAGCATACCAACACCGGCGCCGATGACTGCGGCTCGGATGACAGCAGCTCCAACTTCCCCTATGCGACTTCAAGCATCCAGGAATTCGGCTACAATCCCAGCACCGGCAAGATTTACGGGCCGACTAACACCCATGACGTGATGAGCTATTGCCCGTCCGGGGGCTCCAAAGGGGGTTGGATGTCGCCTTATACCTGGGAATACATGTCCAATAAGATCGACGCGGCCCAGGTGCAAGCCAAGGCCGACCGCGGGGAGCCGGTGCGGTTGGGTGTAGAAAACTTCCGTTTCAGTCAGGATCAGCG
>JAJRXO010000704.1 GCA_024276255.1 Chloroflexota bacterium
AACGCCATGCCTTTGGCCCCACCTCCTTCAAACACGAGATCATATTGCATGGCTGGATCCTTTTGAGCGGGATTGGATAAGACAGGGAGAAGATACGAGAGGGATTATTTTCGGGGAGATTTGGGTTTGCGTTTGCGGGTGCTTTGAAAGGCAGCTTTGGTGGATTTGCGAGTAGCTGTACGGGTTTTGCGGGGACGTGGTCGGGTTGGTGGGGCGGGTTCTGTACGTGTTTGCAGGAAGTTTTCGAGCAGGATGAAGATGACGAGGAGAACGATGGCGAAGATGGGGTCGAGGAGTTTTTGCAGGTGGAGGATGAGGATGAAGATGGCATACAGGCCAGCCCATATTCCCTGGCGGATGGCCAGGCGGGGGAGTATGGCGGCGGGCGTTTTGGGTTCGATTTTTTGCTGAATCCGGCCCAGCAGGGGAGCGGTGGCGGCTGCTGTTGACAGGCCAGTGAGCATGAGGGCAAGAAGGATCGTGGCCGCCGTGGGGGCGGTGTAGTAGATGAGGGCTGCCAGGGCAGCAAGTCCGAGAATGGCAATGAGGATGCAGGGCAGGACGATTTGCCGTAGGGTCATGATGTTGCGAAAGGGGGAACCTGGGCTGTGCGCAGAGGTGGGATATTGTATATATAGTTTAGCTGCTTGATGATTTTTTGCAAGAAGGTGTAGATTGACCGCGTTTTTACACCCCGGCTACAGCCGGTCAGGGAGCAGAATTGAAGATGAGGGGCAGATGGAGGGGGCGGTGGGTGACGCAGAATCGTAGATCATCGATGAAGAAACGGGTGGCGGCTGGATCGGGGCCATTGTCAGCGTAAAGCCAGATCTGGAACGAACCCTGCTGACGTAATAAGGCGATTTCGTCTGCGGAAAGAACATGGAGGTAACGATCCCAGGGCAGGCCGGCGGCAAGATCATATTCGGCATTGCCGGCGCGCAGGAGTTCGAGCAAGGGCTGTCCGTCGGATGTGCGGAACCAGGCACGCAGGTGGTCGCGGCCGGGATCGGTGGGATCGTCGCCCAGATTACGATCGTCGTTTTCGATGTGGATGCTGAAGGTGAGGGTGGCGCTGGTGGTGTCGGAGGGGAGACTGAGCTGGCGGGTGGCGCTGCCCTGCTGATCGGGTTGCCCGGCGAGGAAGAGGGCGCGGGCGCCGCTGGCGGCGATGGCATCGGTGATGGCGGCGGTGCCGGAGAGCACCCAGGAGCCGCTAATCTCGAAGTCTCCGTCCGGGGTGATGTTTTCGCAGAGCGGGGGCCAGATCTGGGTTGGGGGCCAGGTGGGGGTGAGGTTGGGAAAGGTGCCGGTGTAAGGTGGGGTTGCCTGGAGGGCGGCGTAGGCGTCGATGCGGCCGTAGCCGTAGGTTGTATCGTAGCCGGGGGCGCCGAGATCGGCGGCCGTGTTTTGGATGATTTCGCGCACGCGGGTGGGGCTGAGGGTGGGGTTGCGAGACAGAATTAGGGCGGCAAGTCCGGCCACATGGGGAGTGGCCATGCTGGTGCCGTCCATGGTGCGGTAGCCGCCGCCCATGCGCAGGGACCAGATGGCAAGGCCGGGGGCAACGACATCGAGAAAGTCGCCGCGATTGGAAAAGCCGACGATGGTGTCGGTGGCGGTAGTGGCGCCCACAGCGATGGCGGCGGCGTGGGCAGCGGGCCAATGATAGATATCGCGGCCGTTGTTACCGGCGGCAGCGACGACCACGACGCCATGCTGGACGGCGTATTCGACGGCCATTTGCTCGCCCCGACTGTAGGAGTTACTGCCCAGGCTGAGGTTGATCACCCTAGCGCCGTTGTCGACGGCGTAGAGGATGGCTTTGATTTCGTCGGCGTAGGTGCCGAAGCCCGGGGGCGAAAATATGCCGAGCGCCATAAGGCGCACTTTGGGGGCGATGCCGGCAATGCCTTTACCGTTGTTCATGCGAGCAGCAATGATGCCGGCTACGTGGCTGCCGTGACCGAACCAGTCGTCGACGTTATTGTCGTCAGCGGCGAAATTCCAGCCGTAAACGTCGTCGACAAGACCGTTGTGGTCGTCATCGATTTGGTTGTCGGGGATTTCGTTGGGATTGGTCCAGAGTGCTTCTTTTATGTCTTCGTGGTCGAGGTCGATGCCGCTGTCGATGACAGCCACGATGATCTCGGGACGGCCGACGGTGATATCCCAGGCCTGGCTGATGTTGATGCGGTTGAGATAGCCGCCATAAGGGATGCTGTCGTTGGCAGCGTAGTTTTGGTAGTAGGGATCGTTGGGATTGAAGTCGGGGGTGAGCAGGTAGTTGGGTTCGGCGAAGGCAACATCGGGGCGGCGGTTGAGTGCTGCCAGGACGGACGCGAGATCGCCCTGCACCCAGTAGCGGGCGAGGCCCAGTTGGGGGATGGCGCCCAGGAGCGTGGCAGGCGCGGGCAGAAGGGCGAGCTGGGGATCGGCCGGGGTGAGCAGGCGGGAGGATGTGGTGGCGAGGATGATCTCCCGGGGGGCATGGGGCCGGGCAAGGGCCTGTCGCCAGGCGGCGATGTCGGAGGGCGGGGCAGGCGGCGGTGGGGTGGCGCGGGCGGGGAGGGCGGGGATAAGTATAAGGATGAGGAGCAGGATGCTTTGTTTCATGATTGAAGGGCGGGTTTAGGTGGCGGGGGAAGAGTGGGGGTATAATAAAGAGCTGAGGCTGTTTTATGTTACCGACAGGACATCTGGAATGGACATGGGCCGGATTGAATGTGGCCCAACGCAAGTTTGGCTTGTTTACAGACGCGGACTATCGTCTGGTGGCGCTGATGAATTGGGCGCCGGATTTGATCGATAAACCGCTGGCTTTGTTCGTGTTTCCGAATGCGAACGCGGCTTTGTTTTTTGGACATACGCTATTGTTGCATGGCCTTTTGTGGCTGTTTGCCTGGACAACGGGCCGATTGCGGCGCTGGGGCGTGTATCTGGCAGCGTTTTCCGCGCATTTGCTGGAGGATCGGATGTGGGGTTTTACGCAGACGTTGCTGTGGCCATTGCGGGGTTGGGGCTGGCATCAGTGGCGGCATGTGGGCAGCGCCCGGGAGATGTGGCGAGCCTATATGGAGATCGTGATCCAGGAGCCGATTTTGATTGTGTTTGAGGTGGTGGGCCTGCTATTGCTGGCCTGGTTTGCCTGGGATCGGAATTTGCTGGATGCGGCGGCGTGGCGGCGCTTTTTGCTGAGTGGGCGGCCGTCGCCACCGTTGAAGGCGGTGGAGGTGCGTAAGTGAGGGTGATCGGAGGCAAGGCGAAGGGTATGAAGTTGGCCGCGGTGCCGGGGAGCGGCACGCGGCCAATTACGGATCGGGCGAAGGAGGCTTTGTTTAATATCTGGGGATCTGCGGTGATAGATGCGCGCTTGCTGGATCTGTTTGGGGGAACAGGGGCAGTGGGCATTGAAGCACTGAGTCGGGGGGCGGCAGAAGTCGTGTTTGTAGAGAGGTCTGGCATGGCCCTGAAAACCATCCGCCGTAACCTGACCCATACGGGGCTGCTCGATCGGGCGACGCTGATGCGTGGAGACGCTTTTAAGCTGTTGCAGAAGGCGGACTGGCAACCGTTTGATTTTGTGTTTGTGGCACCGCCGCAATATCAGACATTGTGGCAAAAGGCGTTGCAGATAATCGATCGGCGGCCGGAAATATTAACTCCCTCGGGTGAAGTGGTTGTGCAGATCCACCCGAAGGAGTATGAGGAGCTGGTGCTGAAGCATCTGGAACGCGCGGACACGCGACGATATGGGAGTGTACAGATGGATTTTTATGTGCTGCGCGAGCCGGGTTAGGGACTGGTAATGATGTGTGTGTCGGCGAAGTTGATCTCGACGATGCTGTTGGCGACCGTTGTCACGGTGACGGTGTTGGGCGTGATGGAATTCGTGCCGGGTGGATCGGTTTCGTAGAGCACATAGGTGCCGGGGGTGAGCTCGGGGAAGGTATAGCGACCGTCGTTGCTGGTGGTGGTTTCGGCGA
>JAJRXO010000053.1 GCA_024276255.1 Chloroflexota bacterium
GAGGCATGAGCTTACTCCCAAAAGTTAAGGGATGCGTTGCTGCTGAAACGAAAAGCAACGATCTAAGTTTAGCAAAGTTTTGCAAATATAAGAAATCATCAGTATCCGCAGGTATGCAAACCCGGAAAATCGGTGATGCCAAAGTGATGATTTTATCTGCCGACTTCCCAAGCGACGGTCTGGTGGGTAGGTGGGGCTGGGGGGCAGGCGTATCGTTTTCACTGGTTTGAGCGTCATGATAGATGAATCATTTCCTAAACTCTGAAAACCCATTTTACAGGTTCAATACACTAACGCGGCGACAAACATAGCTCCGTGGGGCGGAAATGGTGGCTGAGCTCTGACTGAATCAGTCAGGGCGTGGAATTGCGGCGCGCCTGTTAATAATTCAGAGGCAGGGGCGCAGCGTCAGGAGGTAGGATATATGCACGAAATCAGTTCGGGCAGGAATCGCCTGCCCGGCGTCGTCTCCTCGCTTGTCAATACGTTTATCGAGTCGAGACTCATTTCAACCGGAGGAACCGTATGAAACGAATCAACCGGTGGCTGTTGCTCGTGCCTTTGCTGGTGCTGCTGTTTCTGATCAGCAGCAGTCAGATGGCCATTTCGCAGCAGACAACCCAACTCGCGGCCTGCGCCGATCTCGCCTTCAGCACCGAAGAAGATTTCCTTACGCAGGGGCCGCTACCCAGCGATGGCAATCCTATCATTTCCGATGGTGATCTACTCAGTCGCAATGGGGTGGTATGCATGCGCAATCAGGATTTGTTGCGCAGATGGGATGTCAACGTCGATCTGGGGCTGGATGCAGTCGATGTCCTGAGTGTAGAGCAAGAATTGGTGGCTTTTTCCACATCCCTCAACGATCCGCAGGGGCGATTTACAGCCGGCGATTTGCTCAGCACCGGAGGCATGATCATCCCCAACCAGGCTCTGCTGGCCCTGTTTCAGGTGTCCGGCGATCGGGGATTGGATGCCGTACATTTTGTGGGTCCCATCAAGAACATCCTGGCATTCAGTGAAGTTGCCAGCCAGCAACCGCGTTCGGCCTGGCTGGAGGATCCGGCGATGCTGACGATATTACTTAAACGTCATGGCGTCGACATCTGGTTTTCGATTGAAGGCACGGTGCGGCAGAACGCAGTCATCGACATCTACGATGGAAATCTGCTCTCGGCCGCTTACGGATCGGTTGTGGCGCGCAATGCCGCCCTGCTGCCCCCGTTTGTGCCGGCCGGCATCCCCACCCGCGGCGTCGACTTTGGCCTGGACGCCTTCTCGGCACCCCGGCTGAGCGACTACGGCGGCGGCTTTTTCTCCACGGAAATCCTGTACCACGGTGAGCTGAGCTTCACCGATGGCGACGTCCTGCGTAGCGGTGACGGCATCTACGTCAAAGATACGGATCTCACCAAGGCCTTCGAGCCCAAGGCGGATTTCCTGGGCAGTGACGCCCTGTTCATCCGCTTCCGCACTCCCCAATCCACGCGCTATCTCCCCTTGCTGCTCAGAAAATACCTCTTGCGCGGCAAACCATGATTAAATCACTTCTCTCACCCTCAGTGTTCCTTAACCGGAGGAGTTCAAAATGAAACGATTTCTCAATCTGATGGGGATTCTGGTTGTTTTGGTCACCCTGATGGCACTCTCGAACGTGGTGCATGGCCAGTCAAACTATCCACTTATCAACTGCCGCGAGGGAGCCTTTTCGACCGAAGAAGACTTCATGATGACACAGGGCGAGCCCTACGACGGCAATCCCTACATCTCGGATGGTGACTTGCTGAGTCCCAGCGGTCAGGTGTGCGCCCGTAACGCTGACCTGCTCGTCAAATTCAGTCCCGGCGGCCTGGTGGCAGACGATCTGGGCCTGGACGCCGTGGACATCCTCAACTTTGAAACCCGGATGGTCGCTTTCTCCACCGAACTGGATGATCCTTTCGGCAAATTCACGGCAGGAGACCTGCTCTTCACCAACGGCGGCGTTATTCCCAATGCGGCGCTGGTACAGCGATTCGGCATCAATCATGATATCGGCCTTGACGCCGTACATTTCGTGGGCAATGCCGACAATATCCAGGCCTTCGCCGATCTCACAGCCCAGGTCAACCGCGCAGACTGGCTGAAAGGCCGCCTGCAGGATGAGCTGCAACGCTACAACATCGATATCTGGTTCTCAATCGAGGGCACCCGGTGGAGCGTGGCCGCAGCCCCCATACTCGACGGCGATCTTCTGTCGGCCTCGGGCTCGGTCGTGGTGTCGCAGGCGAACCTGTTGCCCAACAGCGTGCCCGCGGGCCTGCCGCAGCGGGGCGTCGATTTTGGCCTTGATGCAGTCACCGCACGTCGCATCTACGATGAGGCGACCGGCCTGATTGACATCTTCTTCTCCACCGAGATCCTCTACCGCGGCGAACTGTCGTTCACCGATGGCGACGTTTTACGCATCGGCAACGGCGTTGTGGTGCCCAACGAGGCCCTGATAAAGAATTTCTTCCCCAAGGCCGACTTCCTGGGCCTCGACGCCTTCTCAGCCCCTGTTGAGCCCAGCACCCCGCCCGTTGACCCCAATATCCAGACCATGTGTGGCGATCGATCCGTCGTCGATTTCGATGGCGGCGTTGTATCGATCGGCGGAAGTGGCAGCGGCCTGTACAAAGCCAATCTCTCCACTTCACCGCCCGGCGATCCGCCGCGGCGACCCTGCTGCGAATACGTGCCCATTGATGGCTACATGCCGGCCGGAGGCGTCAAACGCTTCCGCGTGGCCTATCGCCCCGCCGGCAGTGCTGTACCGGCTGTGGGCGCTGCCAATGGCATTCGCACCAACTGGCGGCTGTATGAATGGTGGGGCTGGCCCATCAACGGCTGCAAGCGCACAGGCCACCTGAACGCCGATGCCGACGGCTGGATGAATGCCAGCGACTATCTCAACGCCAAGGACGGCACCATGACCGGCTGCGCCAATTCGGGCATGCGGCTGGC
>JAJRXO010000054.1 GCA_024276255.1 Chloroflexota bacterium
AGGTGCAGATCGTCCCCCCACCGCCGGGTGGAGCCACCCTGGCCGGGCTGATGGAATTCGAGCGCAGCGCCGATGAGATGACCGGCATGACCGCAACCGCCAACGAAGTAGCTACCTGGTCGCCGCTGGCCGACCTGCACATGGCAGGCATCGAGATCGGCAATCAGGTCGATTACAGCCTTGTCAATGCCAACGATCAACTGATCGTGGATGTCAAAGAGCACAAGATCGATCGCGAACTGGTATGGGTGCGGGCCCTCAGCGATGGGCAACGCGTGCCCTTTTATCGCCAGTGGTTCCCGGGCTGGACAGCCACCATCATCGACCCCGACACCGGGGCTATAATCGACCATTTTGCCCTCACGCCCGCCCATACACGCCCCCCTTATGGGCTGCTGGATGTACCGGTGCCAGCCGGAGACCATCTGCTGCTGATCCGCTTTGAAAACACCCCCATCCGCACGATCAGCGAAGTCATTTCTGCCCTCAGTGCGGTCGTGGCCCTCCTGCTGCTCCTGTTCGGTCGCCGCCTGGGGCAATACGGGCGACGCCTGCGGCGTGTTGCGTGATTACTATGCGACGATCTCCCCTGTGGCTTGTCTTGATCCTTTCGGTCTTCGCCTGGGCCCCCTTGCTGGCTCCGGGGTATTTTTTACGCGCCCACGATGCGGCGCATAGCTTATTCTGGCTGGCAGAATTTGATCAGGGCATTCGCGATGGCTTTTTGTGGCCGCGCTGGGCCCCTGATCACGCATTGGGTTATGGTTATCCCCTGTTCACATTCTATGCCCCGCTGGTTTATTATGTGGCCGAATTCTTTCGTCTGCTGGGCTTCAGCGTGGTGGCCGCGGTCAAAATCGTATGGGGCCTGGGCTTTGGGCTGGCAGGCATCAGCATGTATCGTCTGGCGCGACGCCTGTGGGGCGAGGGCCCGGCCGTGATCGCGGCATTGCTGTATGTGTATGCACCGTATCATCTTGTGAATATCTACGTACGCTCGGCCCTGGCCGAATTCTTTGCCATGGCCCTCTATCCCTGGGTGCTGCTGCATTTTTACGCTGTGCTCACGCTGGGCGGACGCCGACGGGTGGCCAAGGCCGCATTCAGCTTTGGCTTGTTGTTGCTCACACACAGCGTCACGGTCGTGTTCTTCCCGCCCACACTTGTGTTACTCATTCTGTACTGGCTGGCCGGTAGCTCCTGGCGGCAGAAGCGCCTGCCGTGGCCGACCATCATGCAGGCAGCCATCGCCGGCATCGGCGGCGTGCTGATGGCTGCTATCTTCCTGCTGCCTGCGGTGGGCGAAAGCCGCTACATTGTGCAGGAGCAATGGCTGCCCGACACGTATCAATACAGCAATCAGTTTTTGTATCCGTTCCAGTGGCTGCAAACCAGGTGGAGTTTTGGCTTTGCCCTAAAGGGCCCAGACGACGGCATGCCCCTCCAGGTGGGCTTATGGTTGCTGATCCTGAGCCTGGGCACCCTGCCCCTGGTCTGGCGCCACCGTCCCCGACATTTTTTCTCGTGGGTGGGCTTCGGCATCCTGGCAGTGGCCATGTTGTGGCTGACGCAGGCCGGAAGTGCCTTTGTGTGGCGATTACTGCCGCCCATGGCCCTGATTCAGTTCCCCTTTCGCCTGCTGGCGTTGGTAACGCTCTTTCTCTCCCTGAGCGCCGCCGGGATCATCGCCGCCCTTTCTCCCCCTGCGAACACAGCTCGATCCCTGTCTCCTCCATTGCTGATCCTGGCGCTGGTGATCGTATTCAGCTCATACCCTTACACCCGCCCCCAGCACACGCCGGTGACAGCCCGCGCCCAAAGCCCTCAAGCTGTCATCGATTTCGAAGTTGCTTATCCCGATATGCGGGGCAGCACTGCCTTTGCCAGCGGCCAGCCTCAGGACAGCCCCAAACTGGAGGCGTATCTGGCCAACGAGCCCCTGCCCCTGGCCGCCATCATCGACGGCGAGGGAAGCGTGGAAGCCCTGCATCACGGCGCCGGTAGCGAACGTGTGCGCATCTCTGCCCCGGAGACGGTCACAGTGCAGTTCTACACCTACTGGTATCCTGGCTGGCAGGGCAGCATCGACGGCCAGCCGGTTGAGCTATACGCGGCGGGCCCCGATGCCCTGATCACCCTGCAGGTACCGGCCGGCGATCACGATGTCGCCATCCGCTTCCGCAACACCCCCCTGCGCACGCTGGCCGCGACCCTGTCAGCGCTGAGCCTGTTCCTCATTCTCCTCGTCTGGAGCGGCCTCGATCTTCGCATCACCCGCCGTTTCCTCCGCTCGCGTCCCTGAATCCCGTGTCTGAACCTGCATCCCAACAATGCCCTCATTGCCTGGCGGACATCCCCGCCGGGATCCACCTGTGTCCGCAATGCGGCCATGTCATCCCTCCCATCCGATCACCCCGCCGTCGCATCCCCTGGGCCACCGTGGCCCTGATCGCCGGTGTTTTGGCTGTGCTCGCTTTTTGGGGCCGCTGGGCGAACGAACAGCAGAAGCTGGCCCTCACGCCCACCATCACGCCCACCGCCACCTCCAGCCCCACCACCACGCCCACATCCACACGTACTCCCACGCCCACCGTCACCCCCACCATCACGCCCACGGCCACGCCCATCTTCTACACCGTGCAGCCTGGAGACACCGTGTTCGGCATCGCTGCCCAGTTCGGTCTCAGCACCGAAAGCCTGCTGGCAGCCAATCAACTCACAGAAAACGACTTCCTGCAGGTCAATCAGGTGTTGTTTGTGCCTGTGCCCACGCCTACCCCCATGGGCACGCCCTCGCCCACGGCCACCCCGCGCATGGGAGCAGTCAACTATCGCGTCCAGCGCGGCGACACCCTGACCGCCATCGCCATCCGCTTTCAGGTGGATGTGGCCAGCATCCGGGAGCGCAACGATCTCAGCGACGAGGATCAACTCAAGGCTGGTGACGTGCTCATCATCCCTCTGGGCCCCGAAAACGCCCCCATCGGCACCCCGACCGCCACCCCCACCCCGCACTTTGCCGTGGCCCCGGCCCTTGTAGC
>JAJRXO010000055.1 GCA_024276255.1 Chloroflexota bacterium
ACCCTGGTTCCACAAGCTTTTATCGCCAATAAAAATACCGACCTCGGCGCGGCGGTGCATGTGATTGATGTTGAGGAATCCGCAACCGCCCACATGCCGGCCCTCAAATTCGATGGCGAAGTTAATGCTGTCGTTGCTGCTGTTTTGCCTTTCGAACCAGGCTTCTTCCTGTTCGATATTCATAGGCCGATAGATACCGAAATAACGTAACACATCCTGATCCTGCAACCATGTTACATAACGAGGTAGATCGTCACGTTGAATGGCACGCAGGATCACCTTTTTTCCTCTTAACATAGGGTCTCCTTCAGGGACGGGTTTGTTGCCAGATACGTTCGAATTCCTGCACAAAGGGGGCGGCAAAAGCAGGATCGTGGATGATGAGCAGGTTTTCGTCGTTTTTACGATTGGCGCTATCGGTAAAATTGAACGAACCGAAGATCACCGTACTGCGATCGATGATAAACACCTTGTGGTGCATCAATCCCACGCCGGCATCCTGCCGCACATCCACGTTGGGCAGGTCTTCGCGACCGACGATGCTGTAATAGCTGAATTCGTTTTCCGAGCCCACGCTTTCAAACACCCCCCGCACCTGCACCCCGGCATCGGCGCGGCCCAGCATCGCCTCGCCGATCTCCTTGCTGGTGAAGGCAAAGGTCAGGAACAGTATCTCATCTTCGGCGCTGGCCACAGCCCGTGCTACTGCGGTCACCAGGCGGGTTTCGGGCGCGAATTCATTGAATATCTTGCTGCCGTGCAGGGTGAGCTCGGGGTTGGGAGTGTTGGCGGGCGAGTCGGGGCCAAAAAGGCGCTGATCATACATCTCGCTCATCTCGGCCAGATAATTGGCCGCCAGTTCGGGCGATTGAAAGCGCACGATATTGTTGTTGTTGCAGTACACTCCGTTGCTGGTAAAGTTCATGGAGCCGGTCCAGAGGATATCGTCGTCGATCACGATGAATTTGTTGTGCATCAACCCCCGCCGCTTGTCTTCCACCACGCTGATGCCGTGGCGACGCATGCGGCGAATACCCGATAGATCGCCATTGTCTTCATCTGTCACCGCCCGTACGGTGATGCCCTGCTCCTCCAGCGAGATCAGGGCGTTGATAATGGGCTCAGCATCCAGATCAAAGGCGGCGATGTCCACCTGCTTTTTCGCACGCAACAGATCATCGGCAATTAGGAAGTCCAGTCCGCCCTGGCGTTCTTCCTGCGGTGGGCAGGTGGGATCGGTGAAATAGATATCATACCAGTCCGGGGCTGGTGATGGTGGTTCTGCCGGCTGTTCGGCAGCCAGCAGGGTATTTGCCAGCTCCTGCAAGACCTGGCCCCAGGCGCTATCACCCAACATCAGGCTGGTCACCAGTAGGATGACGATCAACACCGCCCCACTGGCGCCCAGCCGGGCGGCAACCTTTTTACGGCCGCCATTGGTGGTCTTCGGTGCAGGAGGGGTAGATTGGCTCATGGTGCAGAAACGATGCGTAAGATGAGGAACGGCGAATATCAATGGGCCTAATCCTAGCCCAGCCTGTCTTTGATGTCAATGTGTCGCGGCTACAGATAAAAATGTATCGATTCGGTAGACAAACTCAGCACATAATCGCCTCCGAATGATTGACACCCGCCCTGCGATCGAAGCGCCAACCACCCCCAAAGTGAACAAAGCGAGCTCTGGAGGAAGGGACGCTGGCGCACCTCCATCGCCAGGGGATGAAGGGATACTGTTGGCAAAACTTAAGCTGGCAGAGGGGAGATGTATGCAAGGGGTTGAGGCCGGGAGTGCACCCTCTCAAGGAGGCTTGATGACCATGGTCGCGGGCGAAGCCGGCTTCAACCGGTGCCGTTTTATAGAATCATCGCCGGGCGGGTTTTGTGGTAGTTTGACAAAGCAAAACAACGGTGCAATAATTATTATTGGCTGATATAATATGGGCAATCGTCGTCGCAGTCGCCGCGATTGCCATACCGAGCAGTCTATTGATGCTCAGTGCTTGAGGTATTGTGCAACAATCCCCACACAGCCGCATTTTCTCTCTCACCTACAGGCGAGTGATGCATATCGGATTCCTGTTCGCATTTATCCGGCGAAGCTATCACGTAATAGCCAAGCCGTTCTGCCCCAGTGACATCGGGTCTTTTAGTTAACGCAAGCGCTATGTCAGATTGACATGGCGCTTTTGTTATTTTTCACTGTCTCTTCCACACGATCTTCGCTCATGAAGGTCTCTCGTTCGCCAAAGGAGGCAAACAATGACATCATTAGGAGGATTCGTAGATCGGGTTGCCCGTATAGATCTGACAACAGGCAACATTAGCTACGAGAGTATCAATGACGAAGACGCCCGCAAGTATCTGGGCGGTCGCGGACTGGGCGTCAAATATGTCTTCGATAACGGTCCTGACGTGGATCCCCTGTCGCCCGACAATCTACTGGCGATTATGACGGGCCCGCTGACCGGTACGGAAGTGAAAATGAGTGGTCGTCTCTGCACCGTCACCAAGAGCCCGCTGACCGGCACCGTGGCCGACAGCCATATGGGCGGCTGGACCGCTGCTTACATGAAATGGTCCGGCTTCGACGCCCTGTTGATCAAGGGCAAAGCCGACCATCCCGTGTATCTGCTTTGCGAAAACGGCAATGTGAGCATCCATGACGCCAGTGATTTGTGGGGGAAGACCACCCATGAAGTACACGAAGCCCTGCTCGAACGCCATGCCGGTCGCTATGTGGATGTGATGGCCGTGGGGCCTGCAGCTGAAAACGGCGTGCGCTTTGCCGGTTGGATCAACAAAGACGATCGGGCCTGCGGCCGTGGCGGCAGCGGCATGGTGGGCGCCAGCAAGAATCTCAAGGCCGTCGTCTTTATCGGCGATAAGGACAAGCAACCCAAACCGGCCGATCGCGAGGCATTCAAAGAGGCCGACAAGGTGACGTTGGCCGCGATCATGGACGAAGCCAATATTACTGCCCCGCGCAAGGGCGGCCTCAGCGTGTATGGCACCAACGTGCTGATGAACATCGTCGGCAGCATTGGGGCATTGCCATCCTACAACAGCCAGAAGGCCTCGTTCATCAATGATGCCGGCGAAGACCTGTATGGCCACATCGCCGGTGAAGCTGTGCGCGAAGAGATTCTGGTTGGTGATCCCACCTGTCATGCCTGCCCTGTGGCCTGCAAGATCGAGGTCGAAGTCAAGGAGGGCCCCTTCAAGGTACACATGGAAAGCGTGGAATACGAATCGATTTGGGCTCTGGGTGCCAACTGCGGCGTGGATGACAAGAACGCCGTTGCGTACATGATCGATCAGGCCAATAGATTCGGCATGGACACCATCGAGCTGGGCAATGTGCTGGGCGTGCTCATGGAAGCGACGCAGAAAGGCTATGGCCAGCTGAACGGCAATGGTCTGGCCTGGGGTGATGCCCACGCCATGACCAAGGTCATCGAAGACATCGCCTATGCTCGCAGCGAACTCGCCAAGAACTTGGGCCTGGGCGCTTACGGCGCAGCTAAAGCGTTTGGCCACCCCGAGATTGCCATGAGCGTCAAAGGCCAGGCCATCCCTGCCTACGATCCGCGTGGTCTCAAGGGCATGGGCATTGGCTATGCCACCAGCAATCGTGGCGCCTGCCATCTGCGCGCCTACACCCCCGCAGCCGAGCTGGGCGTGATGCCCTTTGGCTCGCTCAAGGTGGATCCGCTGGACTGGAAGGGTAAGGGCGATCTCGTGAAGGCCTTCCAGGATTTCCACGCCGTGTCCGACAGCTTCGATATCTGCAAATTCAGCGCCTTTGCCGAAGGCATCGATGAATACGCAAGCCAATACAACACCATCACGGGCCAGAATCTGAGCACTGATGAGCTGTTGAAAGCCGGTGAACGCATCTACAACCTGGAACGCTACTACAATAACCTCAACGGTTTTGGCGAGGGCAGCGACTATCTACCCAAGCGCTTCCTGGAAGAGCCCAGCACCGTGCCCGGCTCAGAAGGCCAGGTTTGTGAGCTGGATGAGATGTTGGCCGAATACTACGCGGCTCGCGGCTGGCAGAACGGCGTCGTACCCGAAGCCAAGCTCAAGGAACTCGACATTCTCTAACCCCCCACTCCTTCCCCCAACTAGACGCCGCCTTTGCCCAGGCGGCGTCTTTTATTGCGCGGCATTATTCCTTTTCAGTCTGGATATACGGCTTCAATTTGGCCAGCATCCGCTTTTT
Organism: Chloroflexota bacterium; assembly: GCA_024276255.1. GTDB lineage: Bacteria > Chloroflexota > Anaerolineae > J102 > J102 > JAADGC01. The sequence continues at coordinate 4,229 of JAJRXO010000055.1, forward strand.
GGGCATGAAACCAACCAGTCGCTGTACGGCTTTGCCATCTTTGAACAGGATCAGCGTGGGGATACTCATTACGCCATAATTCATGGCGACTGACGGGTTGTGATCCACATCGAGTTTGGCAACCTGAAGCTGATCGGCATATTCGGCCGCGATCTCTTCAAGCACGGGGGCGATCATGTGGCAGGGGCCGCACCACTCGGCCCAGAAGTCGGTCAGAGTCGGTTTGTCGGCCTGCAAGACTTTTTCTTCAAAATCATCGGCGGTGACGGGAAAGGGCTTTGCCATGGAAGGCTCCTTATTGAGTGAATTAGCGTGGTTATTTTCTGGCAGCGATTTGCTGCAAAAAGGCGCGAATTTCTTCGTGCATGGTGGTTTCGGGGGCCTGGTAGGGGCGCAGTTGCGTATTCTGGGCTTTGTGGATGGCGGAGGCCAGTTGGTCGAGTTGAAAACAGGCGACGAGATAGCCCTCAGCGGCAAAATGGCGCAGGATTTCCTCCTGATGCCGATCGTAGCGATCGGGATTGGGCACACTGACCAGGGGCTTGCCCAGCGCCAGCACCTCGATCAGGGTGCCAAATCCGCCATGAGACACGATTAGGCTGGCATCCTGCAAATACGAAGCAATGGATGGTGCAAACCGAAACCAGCGACCGTGTTGGGGCTCGTATTGGCCCTCACCGATCTGAAACACCACCGGTTCGTGCAACTGCGGCGCCAGTTCATCCAGCGTCTGCACCAGGGGATCAAAATCGGTTGTGCCAACGGTACAGAAGATCATGATGCTCGAGTCTCAGTCAGAATACGCCGATGCTCGGTCTGCAATCAGGATGCCCGGCTGTGCTAGAGCAGGCGTCCAGCATAACGCGCCCGCGGGTAGCTTTGCAAATGATGCTGCCACTGCACATAAAATTGATCGGCCAGATGCAGACGATAGATCAGGCGAGCCGTAAAGGAAAGCGACTCCACTTTGGAGGCGGTTTCGATGAAGATCATGGGGATGTGCAGGGCTTTGGCGACCAGAGCAAAGGGGATCTGCAGGCTGGGGCCGGCGCCGATGATGGCCTGGGGACGCGCCTGGCGCAGGATGCGCCATGCCTGCCACAGGGCGCGGGGCATCTTGCGCAGTACGGTGAATGTCGAATCGGTGTGACCGCGTCTTTTCTGGCGTGGCTGCAGAATACGGTAGACCGGCCCCGGGCGGCGCAATTTATGCTCCGACACGGTGTCATAATCGGCGACGACATAATGATAATCGTAGTCGGGGCCCAGGAGATCCACCAGACGCAGCATCTGCTTGGTGTGCCCTCCGGCGCCGAGAATAATCAGAAGTCGCATGACCTTAGCTTACTGACTGGAAGCGGATTCGGCAAATGGCGGCGTGGTATCCTGCTGCAGGCTGCGGCGCAGCCAGGCTGCCAGTTGCTGACGGGGCTGATAACCGAGCACCTGTCGGCTGTGTTGCAGGTCGGCCCAGTGGGATGGCGGGGTGGAGGCCGTGGCCGGGCGTACAAGCGGCTGCTCGTGGGGGCGACCGGCAAGCCGCAAACACATCTCAGCCAGCTGCTGCAGGGTTGTGGCCTCACCGCTACCTATGTTGAACACACTACCCGGAGGCACGTCGGCCTCCAGGGCCAATGTCAGCGCCTGTACCACATCGGAGATGTGTACGAAATCGTAGGCGCGTTGCGGATCGCCCATGATCACGAGGCGTTCGCCCTGGAGAGCGGCTCGCAAAAACCGGCTCTCAACCGTGGGGCGGGGCGCGCCGCCGGCGTGCCTGCCGTAGATGTTGAACAGGCGCAGGACAACGGTGTGCAATCCGGCAGTGCGCTGAAAAAGGCTCACGTAGGCCTCGGCTGCGATCTTGCTGACGCCATAGGGCGATAGTGGTTGCAGGGGGGCATCCTCGCTCAGGCAGCCGCCTGTGGCGCCATACACGGCGCTGGATGAGGGCAATACAAAGCGCTGCACGCCCTGCGCCACAGCAGCCCGCAGGGCCTGCAATGTGCCCAGGGTGTTCACCAGGAGATCCTCATCGGGATGCTGCTGACTGAGGTATTGGGGCAGCACAGCCAGATGTATCACCGCCTTACAATCGACGGCAGCCGACAGGAGATCGTCCAGCTTCCGCACATCACCCTGCACCCAGCCGTCGACCTCGGCCTCTGGCCTTTCCTGCACATCAAAACCCACCAGCGTGTGTCCCTGACGGTGCAGATGCGCACACAGCCACTGGCCGATAAAACCGTTGGCGCCTGTAATGAGGATTTGCATGGCCGCCTTTGCTCAGGATGTTTCTTGGGCTGCAAACTGCTGCAGGTACCATGCCACGGTCTGTTGCAGGCCGTCTTCGAGCACGGTTTGCGGCTGATAGCCAATGAGCTGGCGGGCGCGGCTGACGTCAGCCAGGTGCCGACGCACATCGCCGGGGCGTTCATCCGCATATTCGATGGGGCCTTCGTAGCCCATGGCCGCGGCAATGCCGCGCACGAGGCGGTTGACGGTCACCTCCTCGCCACTGGCGATGTTGATCACACCCCCGCGAGCCGCATCGTTTTGTACCAGGCGCACCATACCGTCCACCACATCCTTCACGAAGCTGTAATCGCGCGTCTGTTCGCCATCGCCATAAATGACCGGTGGCTTGCCCTCACGGATGCGTTTGATGACGATGGGGATGATGCCGGCGTAATTCTTATCATTCTGGCGGGGGCCGTAATTGTTAAAGGGGCGCACAATGGTGGCGTCGAGGCCGAAGGTGTGCTGGTAACTCTGCACCAGCAGATCCGCGGCTGCCTTGGCAGCGGCGTACGGTGTGCGTACCAGCAGGGGATGTGCTTCATCCATGGGCGTATAGGCCGCCGAACCATACGCTTCGGAGCTGGAGCAATGGATGAGCGTCTCATAGAGCCCCTTGCGACCCAGCTCGCATATGTTCAGTGCCATGTCGTAAATCTGGCGGGCGCTCCACTTGGGGCGCACCAGCGAAGCCGGCAGGGGGATCGTGGCCAGATCAAAGACCACATCGACCGCTTCCTGTTTCAGGATGCGGGTCATTGCCCGCGGGCTGGCGGAATCCTCCTGATAGAATTGAAGTCCGGGAAAGGCCTGAAACGCGTCCTGCAGGTTGGCCAGTTTGCCCAGCCACAGGTTGTCCACCACGGTAAGGCGGGCAGGCTGCTCGCGAATCAGCCGATCCACAAGGTGGCTGCCGATGAAACCGGCGCCGCCGGTCACCAGAATCGATTTTCCTTGGAGGTTCATTTGTTTTGCAGGGCAGGGATGGGTGTGTAAGGGGGTAGCGTGATCACCTGACGTTCGCGGCTGGCGCGCAGCAATTGCTCGGCCAAATACACGGCGCGCAGGCCTTCTTCGCCATTGACAAGGCCGTTGTGGCCCTGCAGAACCGCATCGGCAAAGGTTTCCAGCTCCACGCGCAGGGGCTCCACGCGTTCCAATTCGTATTTGATGACGCTGCCTTCGCTGACCCCGACCGTGGCCAGGCCCTCCCAGCGATCGCGGGCCGAGCGATTTTCATAGAACCACAGTTCCTGGGTGAGGTAGTTCACCAAAAACATGCCCCGCTCGCCCAGAATGGAAAGCTGACGGATCTTGGTGGGCGTGAGCCAGTTGATATCCAATACACCCACGCTCTGATCTTCGAAACGGACAATGCCGGAAACCAGATCTTCATGATCAGCGTGCAAGGTGCGTTTGACCTCGGCCGATAGGCTGCGAATGCCGCTGCCGGTCAGATACTCCATGACATTTAGCTCATGTGTGGCCAGATCGAAGACAACGCCTACATCCTGGATGCGCGGGGGAAAAGGCCCGATACGGCGGGCATGGATCTGATACACTTTGCCCAGTTGGCCGCTGTCCAGGCGTTCTTTCAGCGCCAGCACTGCCGGATTATAGCGCTCGATATGGCCGACGCCCAGGATGACTTCATGATGATGACTGGCGTCGATCATTTCGCGGGCGCTGGTGATGGATTCGGCCAGGGGCTTTTCCACAAAGGTGTGAATGCCTGCGGCCATGCAGTCGATGGCAGCCTGACGATGGAGATGTGTGGGCAGGGCTACGGAAACAACGTCGAGCTTTTCAGAGGCGATCATGGCCCGATAATCGTCATAGGCCCTGGCTTTATAGGTGCGGGATACTCGATCCCGCTGTTCGGAATTCAAATCTGCAATCGCAACCAGCGTGGTTTTGGGCATACGCGCATAAATACGTGCATGGTTGGCGCCCATGGAACCAACACCGATCACAGCTGCGCGAAGAGGGATGGTCACAGCTAACCTCGGTTTGTGATGTCCTGCCGGGCGGGGGTGAGGCACAGCGGCAGGCAAGACTTGTATTTTGCCTTTTTTTTAGGCTTGGGTCAATTCTGGCCATCCCTGGCATCGGGAATGCCGCATCTGGGGGTGCTGAATGGCCCGCGCGGCCCGTTAATCCACGTATTTTGCAGGGCATAAACCCTTGCTCGATGGCGGAAAGGTGCGTCTGGCCTTTCGTATTTGAATGATCCGCCATTCTTCGTTCATAATAAGTAACTATGCAGGTGTTTCATCCTGATTTTCATCAACTCAACGAGCAAGAACGTTTGTAACTCAGGAGACCCGTAATCCGGAAAACCAGGATGAGGCGGCGCCGCCCCCAATGGGTCTGTTTACCAGATTACCTTCAGCTAAAAACCGACAAATCGATGTAGACCTGTATAGTTTACCATAATCATAACCATGAACCCACCCAATACCACAACCCTCTATCTGATTCGTCACGGCGAAACGGACGCCAATGTGCATGGCATCTGGAATGGCGCAACAGACGGCCCCCTGAACGAGCGGGGCAAGGCGCAGGCGATGGCCACGGCTCACCGCCTGCAGAACACAGCTCATCCTTTCACGGCGGTCTATTCCAGCCCCCTGCAGCGGGCGTACGAGACCGCACAGACCATTGCCCGCGCCCTCTCTATCCCCGATGTGCAAAGCATGCCCGATCTAGCAGAGTTTAATCTGGGCGAGTGGGAAGGCCTGAGCTATGAAGTACTGAACGCAGAAAAGCGCCTGTGGGCGCGGATGAAAGAAGATCCTCACTGGGCGCCACCCGGAGGTGAATCCGCGATGCAGTTTGCGATGCGCCTGGTGCGTGCCATCCGCACCATCGGCGAACGCCATCCCGGCGAACACGTGGTTATGGTCAGCCATGGCGGCGCCCTGGCCACGGCACTGGCGATGTTGCTGGAGCAAAACGGGCAGAACTGGCGTAACTATCAGATGACCAATTGTGGAATATCGGCTTTGGTTTTTGATCCCCGGCCTCGCTTGCTGTTCCTGAACGATACATCCCACCTGGAAGCCATTGGCAAACTGGATGACTGGCGCTGATTATCGCCCATGTTCCTCAGCCTTTCCAAGATCCTGCCCCTGTTGTTTTATCCCCTGGGCCTGGCCGGACTGTTGATTGCGGCCAGTCTGATGCTGCGCCAGTCCCGCCTGCGCAGGGCGGCGTTGATCCTTGCCTTTTTGCTCATCTGGTTGGGCGGCAACAAATGGGTGGCCAGCGCCCTGACCCGTTCGCTGGAATGGCGCTACTTTCCTCCCCAACCTGTGCCCACGGCCCCGGCCATTGTCGTTGCCGGCGGCGGTGTTAATGCTGGCGACCCGCCTCGCCCCCTGCCGGAGGTCAACGAGGCTGGCGACCGCCTGATCTATGCCGCGTATCTGTATCAACAGGGCAAGGCGCCCCTGGTGCTGCTCAGCGGCGGCGGCATCGACTGGTATGTTCCCTCATCAGAGGGGCCGGGCATGGCGACGCTATTGCGCATCCTCGGCGTACCGCAGGAAGCCATTGTATCGGAGATGCGCTCGCGCAACACCTACGAAAATGCGGTTTTCAGCCGACAGATATTGCAAGCACGCGGAATCGACACCATCATCCTGATCACATCGGCCATGCACATGCCCCGCACACTGGCCCTGTTCGAAGCTCAGGGTTTGCATGTCATCCCTGCGCCCACCGATTATCTCGTTTCGCAGGCAGATTGGGACTTTCTGGGCCATGCCGACATCCGTACCCAGCTCCTCAATCTGCTGCCCGATGGTCGTTACATGTATTGGAACTATCTGTCGCTCAAGGAATACCTGGGCATCTTGGTCTATCATCTGCGCGGCTGGATGTAATTGGCGCTTGTCCGCACTCATTCCCCCACTTCTCTCCCACAAATCTTCATGACTCCATCTCCTCTCACATTGCTTTCGTGGAACGTCAACGGCGTGCGCGCCATCTATAAAAAGGGCTTTATGGATTGGCTATACGACGCCCGGCCCGACATCCTGTGCCTGCAGGAAACCAGAGCCGAGCCGGAACAAATCCCCGCCGATCTGCGAAACCCTGACGGTTATTTTTCCTATTGGAATCCCTCGATCCG